>NZ_SELU01000079.1:0-23525 GCF_006861605.1 Pseudanabaena sp. UWO310
GTTTTAGGGTTTTATATTTAATTAAGCCCACTTACTTTATTATTTCTTTCATTTTTTTATTTTTGAAACAAGCAATGTTTAATCTGATTGCACCAATTTCAAGTTATGGGCATCTAAGGCAGTTTGTCGCACCTAAGGCAATATGGGGGGCGATCTTTTGTTCGATCTTCGGGATAATGAAGTGCATTTGTGAGCGATCGGGAGGTTGGCAATGACGTTTGGGCTAAAAACCTCAACGATCGAATTACTGAAACGCTTTAATATGAGCTTTCCTCAGTTTTACGAGCAGTTTGTAAGTAGTGATATTCAACTGCAAAATTTGCGTTTGGCTTACCAACTTTATCAAACTAAGGAAGCTGTAATTGAACTCAGATCGGAAAGCAGTAAGAGCGTACTTTATTTTGCCTATCGAAATCAGTCATTTTTATTAAGTGATATTTTTGGGGTACTTGCCGCCTATGGTTTAACAATTCATAGTCTCAGTCTTTACGGGCAGATTCATACACCGATGCTGGTGTTTATCAAACTGGTGATCTCGCGGGGAGGAAAAGCACTGCCCCAGAAGACTGCCGAGAATGTTCGTAAGGCAATCAAAGAAACACTCTTGGGGCGTTTTGAGGTGGAAGAGATGCTAGCCTTGGAATTTAACCTTGATAGTGGCTTAAAAAAGGTCGAAACAAATTTTTATGTCGATCGCGTATTTCATTTACCTGCGCTATTGGTAGAGGCGGACAGCCAACCAGGATTATTTTATAAGGTGATGAATGCGATTTGGCAGGAGGATCTGTTGGTAGTAAATGCCAATTTATTAGTATGGCGCGGACGCACAAGATTGATTTTATATTTATTAGGTCCTAACGAAAACCTAATTCCTGAATATTTGGGAACGAAAATTGCCGAAAGTCTTAAGCAACGACTTTCGTATTAATTCATATTTCCCTCTCCCGTGGAAAGTCGGTAACCCCAAGAATTGCTTGGCGGCGCTCCGCGCCGCCAAGCAATTCTTAGGGTTTATGTCCTAGTACAGGCGATAGCTATAAAACCGAAAAGATTAGTGGCGGAGCGGAGCGCCGCCACTAATCTTTTCGGTTTTGATTGGTTTCAACAAGATGTCATGAGCATTATTCTTTTAATTGGGCGATCGCATCATACAAAGGTTGCCAATCATCATCCAAGGTAATTCGCTCCCAAACCTCTTCAATTTTCGGACGTAGAAAAATTATGGATGGGTTCGCGGTCTTAAGTTGTTGGGCAATATTTTCCATTTCCGAGATCGGCTGACGGATTAATAATTGATGGTAAACGACGCGCCATTTTTCTAATAATGGGGCTTGTTCCTCCGTGATTTCCCAATCAGGATTAGGAAAAATATGGCGAACATCTTCGCGCCAATTGGGTTGAAAAGATTGGCGAAGTTTCACAAAGAATTGGTTGTAGCCGATCGCTTGGACGTTGGACAACAATTCTAAGGTTGCGCCGATCAGATCTTCAGTTTCAGGTTCAGAGAGCGTCCTAAATCCCAATCGCTTCAGCATCATTTCACAATAGGCAAGGCGATAGAAGTCTTTAAACTTCAGTAATGATGCTTGCATATCGTCCTTATCGACGACCATACCGAGAGGATCTTGCAGCTTTTCGAGATTCCAATAGCAAGCGGCAGGTTGATTGGCATAGCTGTAGCGTCCCGCATAGTCAAAATAGGCGGCGGTAAATCTCGGATCGTAGGTGGGAATAAAGGCAAAAGGTCCATAGTCAAAGCTCTCGCCCGTAATTGACATATTATCGGTATTGAGAACAGCATGACAGAATCCCACCGCCATCCATTGAGCGCAAAGGGTCGCCACTCGTTCGACTAATTCTAGATAGAAAATGCCATCCTGATTTTCTTTTCCCCAGAACTGCGGATAGTAGATTTGGAGAACATGATCGAGCAATTTGCGGGTAAGGTCAGTGCGACCGATCCATTTGAGGCGTTCAAAAGTACCAAAGCGAATATGCGATCGCGAGAACCTCACCATGACGGAAGATCGGGTGGGTGATGGTTCGTCACCACGCCATAGGTCTTCTCCCGTTTCGACGAGGCTGAAACAACGCGAGGTCTTTACACCCATACGATGGAGAGCTTCCGAGGCAATAATTTCCCTTACTCCACCTTTGAGGGTGAGTCGTCCATCGGCGGTGCGGGAGTAGGGGGTTCTACCAGAGCCTTTAGTGCCGAAGTCATAGAGTTCGCCATCAACTCCGCGCACCTGTCCATAGATAAATCCGCGTCCATCACCGAGTTGAGGATTATATTCACCAAATTGATAACCGTGATAGCGGAGGGCAAGGAAGGAGCGCACAGCGCGAAAATGACCAAAAGCTTCAATAAAGTCATCATCGCTAACCTGCGATGGGGCGAGTCCTAAAATCGGCAAAACATCATCGTTACGCCATCGCAATTTATGCATCGGATATTCGGCGGCGGTAACGACATCGTGATAGTCTGCTAAAGACTCGATCGCGGGTTCGTAGTTAAGATTAAGGAAAGGGTTGCTAGGGTGACTCATGGCGAAATTGGCGCTGGCAAAATATTAGATGCTTCTGCCATGATACTTGGTTCGGATCTCGATCGAGCTATCACCTATTGGTACGAGGGGATCTGTCCCTATAGTGGTGAAATATTGCGATTGCCGAGAACTTTAGAGGCGGAAGCGATCGCAAGGGATCTCATGCAATCCCTTGGGCGCAGCCAATGCGATCGCAAGGAAGGCAAAATGTACGGAGTGTTAATTGCGGAATCATCAAGGGGAGAAAGATTGATTCTCAAAGCCTTCTCTGGCTTGCTCAATGGCAAAGGTGAGATTGCAGGATGGGTTCCCCCCATTGATGGAAGGGAAAGGGTTGCGATCGCCGAATCAATTACGCTCCATCGATTGGCAAAAATCAAGCAGGAATTAATTGAATTGAGTCAGATTGCCGAACGTGGGGAATACGAACGACGATCGCAGGAATATGCCGCCCAGTTTGAAATGATGCGAGAGCGGCATCATATTTCTAAGCAACAACGCCAGATCGAAAGACAGCAAGATATCGCAGACCGATCCGCTTTAGATCGAACGAGTCAACTTGAAAAAATGGAAAGGCGAAATTTTAAGCGCGATCGCGATCTGGCTCTATTGCCCCTCAAACAGGCGATCGAGCTTGCGGATACTCGGATGCAAAATCTCAAACAGGAACGCCGCGAACTCTCGCGCACTTTGCAGAATCAAATGCATCAGTCCTATGTCTTGACTAATTTTGCGGGGGAAACGCGATCGCTAAAAGAACTAATTACCGAAGGAGCCATGCCCACGGGCACAGGCGATTGTTGCGCTCCTAAATTATTGCACTATGCTGCCATCCATCATCTGACCCCGATCGCTCTGGCGGAGTTTTGGTGGGGAAGTCCTGCCCCCGATGGTTATAAGATGCAGGGAGAGTTTTATGGCGCTTGTGTCGAGAGGTGTCAACCTTTAATGGGATTTTTGCTATCGGGAAGGAATCGTAACACTTTTGACGGAGCAGAAGAAGATGCGATCTCTGTTGAGGATGAAAACAAAGAAAAAATACGATGTCAATCCAGTCTTAAATCTAGCTTTAAATCGATTAAATCGGGGAAAATCGAAGTAGAACTTCCCATTATGTATGAGGATGAGTATCTAATAGCGATCGCCAAACCTGAAGGGCTGCTATCAGTCCCTGGGAGATATCTCGATACTCAAGACAGCGTTCTCAGTCGCCTACACCAATATTTTAGCGATTTTAGCGATCGCGCGTCTCTTTACCTAGTGCATCGACTCGATCGCCAAACTTCGGGGATCTTATTATTAGCTCGCGATCTAGATTCGTTGCGACATCTCCAGATGCAATTTCAACAGCGGCAAGTGCGTAAGGTTTATGAAGCATTACTATCAGGAGAATGTCCTCAAAAATGCGGGATGATCGATTTGCCATTGTGGGGCAATCCCGAAAATCGTCCCTACCAGCAGGTGGATTTTGCGAGAGGCAAACCAAGTTTGACGGAGTTTCGGCTGCTCTGTAATCAGGTCAGTAATCAAGTCAGTAATCAAGTCAGTAATCAAGATAATTACGCAAGAATTGAATTTATCCCCTTAACGGGGAGGACGCATCAACTGCGCGTTCACGCTGCCGATCCGCGTGGATTGGGGCTCACAATTTTAGGTGATCGCCTATATGGCTGTCAGATTGCGACCGATCGCTTACATCTCCATGCGCGGGAGTTAACCTTCACTCATCCGAGATCGCTAGAGGAAATTCGTTTGCAAGTACCAGTTCCCTTTTGACTAGACTCCTCTCGCGAGGATTTGACCGAGGTATTGATGGGCTTCGATCCAATCAGGGGAGAGTTCAATTGCCGATTGGAAACAGGCGATCGCTTCGTCGATTTTACCTAGATTATTTAAAATAATTCCGAGATTAAAGTAGGGTTGGGCAAAGTTGGGATCGATATCGATCGCTTCTTTGTAAGATATGATCGCATCTTTGATTTGGTCTTTGCGAAGGAAGGTATTGCCAAGATTGCAATGGGCATCAGCATAGGCGGGATCGATCTGGATTGCCTTCTCAAAGCAGGCGATCGCTTTACCTTCTAAATCGGCTTTGATCGCTTCTTCTTCGGTGGGAATGGAACTAATTTTGAGCAAATAGGCTACGCCCAAGGCATTATAGTCTTTAGCTTGCAGCAGATCCGAATTATGATTCTCGGCAAGTTCGTAAATAGCGCTAACTGCTTCAGTGGCATTTTGCTGCAAATGGATTTGGGCGATCGCCCGATAACCATCGATATTGTCGGGATTTTGGGCGATCGCGCGTTCGTAACTGGCGATCGCTTCGCTGATTTTGCCTCTATTCCTGAGATTATCCCCTAGCTTGCAATGATATTCCGCCAAAAAACGTTCGGGATGGTATTCGAGGGCTTTCTGGAAATGGGCGATCGCTAGCTCCGCCCATCCCATCTGTTGATAGGTATTCCCTAATCCCAATTGAGCCTCTAACAATTGCGGATCGAATTGGATCGCCTTGCTATAGCTAGCGATCGCCTCCATCATATTTCCCTGCTGCTGATAAATTCCACCAATACGTTCGTGGGCAGGGGCAAAGTCAGGAGCGACAACGAGAGCGCGTTGATAATTTTTGAGCGCGAGGGGCAGATTGCCAGAGCCACGATAGCGATCGCCAAATTGGAGATAGGTCTCTGGCGATTCAACGTTTGATGGATTATTAACATCAGTCATAGCGACAGCGCAGTTAAATGAGGTAAATGGGGAGATTAAAACCATTCATGGTATCAGATTTCTGATACAGTGCTTGCGCTTGGTAGAAAATCTAATAAGTAGTTCGGCATAATTAAAAACCAAAACCAGCGAGCATACCGCCCGCTACGCGGGCGGTATGCTCTTCTAGGTTTTAAGTTTACTTATGCCTAGCTACTTATCATATTTCCCCAAAACATTGCGGCAATTTCAGCCTTATTTGGAAACTGCTATATGCCAGCATCGCTCGTTCGAGTCTTTACCGTTGCTTTAGTCCCTTTAGTCGCCAATCTATCAATGGGTTTGGCGCAATCGGTGGCTCAGGTCAGTGAATATTGCCAATTTGATCACGAGGCGATCGCCAATAAAGACAAATTGCGTTCGGCAGCTTTTCAAGATCCCACCAATCTAGCGGCGATCGCCGAATATCGAGCGATCATCAAGCAACATACGCAAGCTCTCCAGATCTGCCGTCAAAAATCTTGGCTGAAAACTCAAGGTGTCTGGCTGCGTCTCTATCCCTGCGATCTGCAATCGGGAAAACTTGATGAAGTGATGGATCGGATCATCAATCGAGGTTACAACCAAGTATTTATCGAGGTTTTTTCGGAAGGGAAAATCCTCTTGCCCCGTTCGGGAAATATCACAGCTTGGGAATCGCTGGTCGATGCCGATCGATACCAGAATGCGGATTTATTAAAACTGGCGATCGATAAAGGAAGAGAACGCGGATTGAATGTTCGGGCTTGGATATTTACGATGAACTTTAGTACGGCTTACGCCCGAGGAGTCGATCTCAATGGATTGCCTAAGCTAACGGTGGCGAGACAAAATGCGATCGCTCGCAATGCCAATGGCGATACGACAATGTCCATAGTAGAGAACTTAGGGAAAAATCCCGAAGGTGAAGTTCCCACTACCAATCAGCTATTTATCGATCCCTATAATTATCAAGCTCAGAACGATTTATACCTAGCGGTGCATGAAGTGCTCAAGCGCCACCCCGACGGAGTAGTATTTGACTATGTGCGTTATAAGCGTGGTGCAGGTGCGGCTTCGGTAGTCAGTAATGTGCGCTACCTCTGGATCTATGGCTCTGCTTCATTACAGGCTCTCCGCGATCGCGCCGAGAATTTCCAAGGCAGGGAACTGATCGACCGATTTCTCAAGCAAGGCTACGTGACCCCTACGGATTTACAAGCATTAAAAAAGCTCTATCCCCAAGAATCAGAGCCGCTCTGGCAAGGTCGTCAACCCTCAACTCAACCCAATCCTGCGATCGCCTATTGGCAGAGCGAACTTTGGCGACTAGCGGTGGGACATGCGTTTATCGGCGTGACCTACTATCTCGGCATTGTCTCCAAACCTGTCTTCCGCGCAGGAATTCCCGCCAGTATTGCTTTTTTCTCCGATGGCAATCAACCTGTGGGAGAGGGTTTTGACTCACGAATGCAACCTTGGCATTTGTTTACCAATGACTACGAGTGGCAACCGATGGCCTATGCAGTCTGTGGCAAACCCGATTGCATTGTGAATCAAGTCCTCAAGGTTGCTCAATACGCACCTAATGGAACCAAGATCGCCCCGATTTTAGTTGGGCAATGGAACGTACCCTCCGCCAATCGCCCATCCTTAGAAGCTCAAATGCAAGCCATTCATACTGCCGTACCCGCAATTAATTCCCTCAGCCATTTTGCCTTTGGTTGGCAACTCCAAGAAGCCACTTTTTCGCGATCGCGTCAATTTTGCAAACTGTAGATCTTTTTGTAAGTAGTTAAGCATAAGTAAACTTAAAACCTAGAAGAGCGTACCGTCCGCGTAGCGGGCGGTACGCTCTCTGGTTTTGGTTTTTATACTTATACCAATTCACGAAAGTATGACAACACTTTTGTGAATTAAACACCAAACCCAGTAAGATTTTGAGATTCCCAAAATGGCGTAGCCATTTTGGGAATTGGTATTAGATGCAATCTGAGGTGGAATTGGCGATGGACATATCGCCGCATTGAGAACAAAATGGAGAACGAATTAACTCTTTAAAACTAATCCCACGATCAGTAAAACTGCGCCGAGGATCAAACAGGTCACCATCCCGTAGAAAAACCACTTAGCAGCATTGGCGGTAGACTTGGCAAGTTCCTCTTCACTTTTGAGAGAAATAATAAATTTCTTATCGGATTGAATGGGTTTGCGCAGCGTCACTTGACCGCCTTCGTCAGCCGCCGTACCGATTACCAATACTTCGCGATCGCAGGGTAAAATTGATTCCGTATAGCGATATCCCAATGTCCGCCTTCCTCCCATTCCCAAACCCACCGACAAACTAAAAGCCCCAAAGGATAGTAACGAAGAATTCTCCTGCCGAAATTCGTTTAATATTTGCGTAGTTTCAATATCACCTCCATCGGGATTCACGACCAACTCACCCGATCGATCTTGTAATGTAAAGGGAATTGACTGACTGTTACTAGATATCGTCTCCGAACCACGTCGAGTTTCCGTGCGGCTTTTGCCCTCACTATCACGGGTTGTATGCTGTTCTTCATACTCTCTGACAACCCTCATAGCATAATGTACGCAGGGAGCTTGTTTAAGTTCCGAAATCAAGGGGTTCTCACTACGAATGATCCCACGTACTTTCACATATTCACGCAAATTGCCACTACCAATTTCCCCTGCGATCTCCCTCGCAATATTCTGTAACTCCGCAACCGTTGAGGATGTTGCCAAACGAATACTTTGCAGTTTTGTGCTGTAATTCTTTTGCACAAAAAATAGAATGATCCCAATTACAAGAAGAATGCCACCAAAGATTGCCATAGTTATATTAGGGTAGTCTTACATTTTCGATATATAGGTAGCTAGGCATAAGTAAACTTAAAACCCAGAAGAGCATACCGCCCGCGCAGCGGGCGGTATGCTCTCTGGTCTTGGTTTTTAATTATGCCTAGCTACTTAGCTATGGTCACTGGACTTAGGACAAATCAAAATCCCAGAATTAATTGGCGAAGCGGAGCGCCACTAATCAATTCTTAGGTTTTATGTCCTAGTACAACGACAGCTATAAGGAGCTAAGCATAAGTGTATAAGTAGCTGGACATAATTAAAACCCAGAATCCAAACCTGTAACGCACGCGCAGCATGCGCTACAGGTTTGGGGGTTTTATATTTAATTGCGCCTAGCTACTTACATAAAATCTATAGGAGCGTACTGTCCGCTTAGCGGACAGTACGCTCTTGGGTTTGGATTTTTAAATATACAGAGCTACTTAGCTTCAAATTAGCATAGGTTAAGCTGGAATTTAGAGAGCCAATTTACAGAATTTTAGAAATTATGGAAACCTTACCTATCATTAATTTGGGCAATAATTTGGATGTCTCAGATGCGATCGCAAAACAACGTCTTTTCTTCGCTGGAAATAAAACTAAAGATTATGAGTTTCGGGTATCTCAACTTCAGAAACTCGCACAATTGATCAAAGAAAACGAAAAGTTAATTCTCGATGCAGTCTATGCGGATTTGCATAAGCCCACGATCGAGGTTTTTAGTAGTGAAATTTTAATTGCGCTTTCAGAAATTAGGTACGTTCTCAAGCATCTCAAGGCTTGGATGAAGCCCCAGAAAGTAGGAACTCCTCTAAATCTATTTCCTAGCTCTAGTTATATCTATACTGAACCTTTAGGTGTCGTACTGATTATCGCTCCTTGGAACTATCCTTTCTCTCTCAATATCCAGCCCCTGATTGGCGCGATCGCCGCAGGGAATTGTGCCATTCTCAAACCTTCAGAATATGCGCCCCATACTGCCAAAGCGATCGCCCAAATTATTAACGAGCATTTCGATCCCAATTTCATCACGGTGATCGAGGGCGGGCTAGACATCAATCAAGCTTTATTAGCCGAAAAATTCGATCATATCTTCTTTACTGGCAGCACCGCGATCGGCAAGATTGTTATGGAAGCAGCAGCCAAACATTTAACTCCCGTTACCCTTGAACTTGGCGGTAAAAGCCCCTGCATTGTTGATGAGGAATGCGATCTGGAAACTACAGCCAAGCGAATTATTTGGGGTAAATTTTATAATGCTGGACAAACCTGTGTTGCCCCTGATTATCTATTAGTTTCAAAAAGTATAAAACCTGTCTTAATAGAGAAGTTATTGAGATATGTCAAAACTTTCTTTGGAGAAAATCCCCAACAAAGCCCCGATTTTGCCCGTATCGTTAACGATCGCCAATTTGATCGCTTAGTTAGTTTGCTAAACGAAGGTAAAATTTTAATCGGTGGGCAAACCGATAAAAGCGATCGCTACATTGCCCCGACGATCATTGATGGAATTTCGATTCATGCAAAAATTATGGGGGAAGAGATATTTGGTCCTATCTTGCCAGTTTTGGAATACGACCAGATCTCTGACGCGATCGCCCTAATTAAGAGCCAATCCCAGCCCCTTGCCCTATATTTATTCTCTAACAATAAACAGAAGCAAGAGAAAATTTTGCAGGAAATATCCTTTGGTGGAGGTTGTTTTAACGACACGATTTTACATCTTGCTAACCTCGAACTTCCCTTTGGTGGAGTCGGCAATAGCGGCATGGGTAGCTACCATGGTAAGGCGACCTTTGACAGGTTCTCCCATCGCAAGAGCATACTAAAAAACTCATTCCGTTTTGATCTCAAGTTACGTTATCCTCCTTACAGCGTGAGCATTGACACCTTAAAAAAATTCATCAATTAATTAACGTCCGTTTGGATTAAGCTGGCAAATTTTAAAAGTCCAAATGTAAAAGCCCAAAAGTAAAAGCCTTGCTACGCAAGGCTTTTACTTTTGGGCTTTGAGAAAGGGTTTGCGTAGCAAACCCTTTCTCAAAGCCCATTTCAAATTATCCCGAACTCACGTTACTTAGACAGCATTACCGAACCTGTGAAAAGATACGATATTGGGTAGCATCAAATTTAGAGATATCAGTGTCGGAGGAATTAGAGAAATTAGAGGAATTGCTTTTTGCTGTTGAAGGAGTTATCTCATAGGGATTCATCCTCACAATAGTGTAGCGAGTTTCACTGGCATAAATTGCCAAGGCAATATTGAGCATATCGATGAATGCAATGACTGATTTACATTTGGACTCGCTATATTGACTGTAGTACTTAATTATGGCTGCAACCCTTAACTCTAGATAAGGGCGAATGGATTCATTGAGAAATAGAATCTTGAGCAGTAATACTACGAGGTTAAGCGGATTGGTATGGTGCAGTAAAATGTTAAACAACTCCGTCGGCTTTTCGCGATCGGCGATCGTAAGTTCATTAATTAAATACTTGGCACTCTTTAAAACCAAGGACGTAGTTACGGGATGGTCGTGACGTTGCGAACCTAAATCAAATAAACCATCATAGATCTTGGTCTGAACCGTATCCGATATTTCCGCATCCGCAATTGAGAAATCTAGGTATTCGAGCAAGTTAACCTTAAAGTCATAGTAGGAAAAGCTGTTGATATTGCCTAAAAGTTTGCCAGCTAAATCTTGACAATTCAATACACTCTTCTTGGTCAGCATGAGTGTGACGAGATTAATAACATTATTGTTTAAACTTGTCGGATTAGTTTGAGGATTTTTAAAGGTTGTTTGCGATCCTATCCGAGCCGTATACATGGCTAACTCAAATTTGAATTGCTCCTTCATTTTTTGAGCTAGTCGTTGTGCCGCTTGCCTTTGCTCTAGGGGGCTGGTGGGATTTGTATATTGATAGGCTAGGAGGTAGGATGCAAAACGATTACCCCAATTTCGGTCGGGGCTACTATGTTCTTCCCTATTGAGAATAAACAGCTTGAGCGATTGGAAATCTTCACTCTTAACAAACATCTGCAACCAAATTCGTAAGGTTCTTAGTTTGATAGATGTGGGTTTTTTATAGATTGAAGGATGGTCAAAAATATTAACTAAAGACTGAATATGAATTAGATTATTACTAACAGTCCAATTGTTAATGATGATATAACAACACCTTTTTAAAGTGTAGAAAAATTCCTTTTCATTATAGGCAGTCAAAATTTGATCGAGGGCTTGAGTGATCTCGATGTTATTACTAACATTACAACTGACAAATAGGTTTTTAAAGTCTTCTAATACTTCATCAGGTGATTTACAACGAACCATTTCTAGAAAGAATTCATAAATGCTTTGCTGAGCCTGTTCAATACCTTGAGAGTAAATTCTGTCTGCTGTCCAAAACATAATAATTTCATTCCTTAAAGTATTTGTAGAGATCTAGATAATATCAAAACTAAAAATGGCGTAGCCATTTTTAGTTTTTCAAACCCTTACTAGATTTGGTATTTAATTCACAAAAGTGTTGTCACACTTTCGTGAATTGGTCTAACAGGATTCTAGAGAAAGAAAAGGTGAGATGGAGGGCTGTCCGCCACCTTCTCTAAAGATCTCCGATACCCGCTATAAAGTCAAGAATTGCTGGTGTAGAGGGCATCAAGATGAAATATTTAAGCAATTCTATGATTTAAAGAATTAACAGTTATTTGTTATAGATATTATTCATCTCTTTAATAATTTAAAAGTAATTCCTAGACTCATTTTGTTATCAAAAAGATATATGAAAGTTATGAAAATGTTATAAGACTATTCAATGGAAGTTCGAGTGCGGAGAAATTCATAAATTATCCTGCTTTCAATCGCAAAAATATCTTTTAGGGTTTGATCTGTCCTATAACTACAATCACTTGAATGAGGACAAATCAAACCCCAAGAATTGAGTGGCGGCGCTTCGCGCCGCCACTCAATTCTTGGGGTTTATGTCCTAATACACTTGGCGACAGCTATAAACATCAAACCCAGTAAGGTTTTGAGATTCCCAAAAGTGTAGCTACACTTTTGGGAATTGAAAATCAAACCCAGTAAGGGTTTTAAAATCACAAAATGGCGTAGCCATTTTGTGATTTGGTATAACATGACGGGCGATCGCTATATATTCTGAGTTTTCAAGCACGATAACGTTAAGATTGAGTTATAAGGTTTGATATCGCTAATTTAGATAAGTAACAGAGATTATGCGGCGACTGATAGGGATTTTGACGATCGCGATTTTCAGTTTTCTGGTGGTGACCGCGACTAGCGCTCAGAATTTCGTCCCCCCCACCCAATTGCATCTAACCTATCCCCCATTGCAACATACGACCAATAGCGATCGCCTGTTTTTTATCGGGACTGCGCCAAAAGATGGCAATGTGAGCATCAATGGCAAATTAATCCAACGCAGTGAGGCTGGACATTTTGCGCCGAGTTTGCCGCTTCAGTTAGGCGAAAATAATTTTAATATTAAGTACGTTAATTTGGCGGGCGAGCCTAATCGCGATCGCCAGATAAATGTCAAGGTGCTACGAGAGTCTCGTATTACCTTACCGCCTCAAAATATAGGTTTTATCAAAGATTCCCTATTCCCTAGTGTCGATATTGCTAGGCAACCTAATGAGAGAATTTGCTTTGAGGCGATCGCTACACCCAATGCGACGGTATTAGCTAGGGTCGGCGATCGCGAGATTCCCTTACTACCCCGCCGCCGCAATACGCAGTTGCCACCCAATTCTTCGGTCTTAACGGGCAATAACCAAGCCACCGAAGAATCACCCTCAGGCTATTTTCGTGGTTGTGCCAGTTTTGAAAACGCAAGTAAACTTGGTCAGCCCGAATACGAAATGCGTTTTAAGGATCGATCGGGCGATCGCATTGTGAAGGAAAAAGCTACTGGTACGGTAGAGATTCTCTCTCCTACACATGTCCAAGTTGCCAAAATAACGGCGATCGTTGCCGATGCCAGAACGGGAGCGAGTACCGATTTCTCAAGGCTGACTCCTCTGCCCCAAGGCACTAAAGCGGTAATCACGGGCAAACAAGGGGCTTGGCTGCGGCTGGATTATGGTGGCTGGGTCAGAAAGAGTATGATCGCCATTGAAGAAGATGCGGAAAACTTCGCTAATTCCAATGTGCGTAGTATTAATACAAGAAGAATTATTGATCACGATCAGGCTTGGACAGAGGTAACGATTCCCTTAGAAATACCCATACCCATCGCCATCGTCCAAAGCGATCGCACCTTTGCCCTAACTCTTTATAACGTCACGGCTCAAACCGATACCATTTCCATTGCTCCCGATACCATAATCAATAAGCTGGATTGGGTACAGTCGGATTCCCATAAGGTAACCTATACCCTTAGTCTCAAACCCAAGCAACAATGGGGATATCAGGTTCGCTATCAAGGGACAAATCTGATTTTATTGCTCAAACATCCCCCAGTTCTGACGGCCGCAAAAGACCGCCAACCTTTAGAGGGCGTTAAAATTCTTCTAGATGCGGGGCATGGCGGTAATGAGGATTTAGGTGCGCGATCGCCGACGGGCTATCCAGAGAAATATGCCACCCTAACTACTGCCACCCTATTGCAGAGCGAACTCCAAAATCGTGGCGTAAATGTGGTGATGACTAGAACGGAGGATCGGGATGTGGATTTGGGAACGCGGGTTACTAAAATCGAACAAGAGCAGCCCACGCTAGCGATCAGCCTTCATTACAATGCATTGCCCGATGATGGTGATGCCCTTAACACCTCAGGTATGGGGGCTTTTTGGTATAATCCACAGGCGGAAGACTTTGCCAAGTTCATTAACACCTATGTTTCCCAAAAGCTGGCGCGTCCCAATTATGGTGTGTATTGGAATAGTTTGGCCCTGACAAGACCGACAATTGCACCGTCAGTGCTTTTGGAGTTAGGGTTTATGATCAATCCTGTGGAATTTGAATGGATTGTCGATCGGCAGCAGCAGAAGTTACTAGCCGCAACCCTTGCCGATGGTATTACTGAATGGATTCTGAATGCTGCTAAATAGTCTTAACGATTTCTGGTCTGGCTTCCATCTTGGTGCTTTGATCGATGCCTATATCCCTTTATTACTATGGACGGGCGTTGGTTTAATATTTTCTCGATTTGCTCCACAAAATGCTTCCAAAATTTTGGGGGTGGCTCTCTATTGGGTGGGAGTACCTTGGCAGCTCTTTGTATTGGCGCGGCATACGGAGTTTTCGGATACGCCCTATATTCCCTACGTCGCGATCGCTTCTTTAATTATCAGTTGGCTATTAGCGCTCATTGGTTGGCAGTTTGCCAAGCAAGAAGGTAGCGATCGCTCTAGTTTGGGTAGCTTTATTTTGGCAACGATGCTCGGTAATACGGGATTTGTGGGATTAACCCTGACCAATTCCCTAACCAGTGCCAACTATGCCGATTGGGCGGTGTTGTATAGCATTACCAGTAACGTAGCTGGTAATTATGGCATTGCCGTATTTATTGCTAGTTACTTTGGTAAGAGCGAGATTAAGCCCCCTTGGTGGAAGCTATTGCTGGATGTCGCAACTGTACCAAGCCTGTGGGCTTTTGCGATCGGTTGGTATACGCGCCCGATCGCTTTACCCGCTGCGATCGAGTCGGGTTTGGATGTGGGGGTATGGGTAACGATCGCCTTTGCCTTGTCCTTAGTGGGTTTACGGCTAGGCAAAATCGAACAATGGACAAGTATTAAACCTGCGGCGATCGCGGCTTTTTTACGGGTGGCGATCGTTCCTTTGGCGATCGGTTTGGTCGCTACAGCCTTTGGACTTCGCCATGATCCTCGCTTGATTCTTACCTTAATGTCTGGAACTCCGACGGGGCTATCTGTGCTGATTCTTGCTGAGGTCTATAATCTCGATCGCGATTTACTAATTAGCACGATCGCCTTCTCTTTTGTCGGCATAATTGTTATGCTTCCCGTTTGGATTATCTGTTTTGGCTAGGACTTGTCTTTTTATAGCTGTCGCCAGTCTTGTTAGGACAAAATTAAAACCCCAAATAGTGTTGCCGCGCTCCGCGCGGCAACACTATTTGGGGTTTTATGTTATTTTGCTTTTGCTGCTAAACGATGTTGGATTTCCAAATAAACCAGTAAGGCATTCACATCCGCAGGATTAACCCCACCAATACGACTTGCCTGACCGATGGTCATCGGTCGAATCTTGCTCAGTTTTTCCCGCGACTCTTTGGATAACGTCGCGATCGCGTTGTAGTCGATATCCGTTGGTAAAGGGCGATCGCTATGTTTGGCAACTTCCTCAATTTGATGCTCTTGTCGTTGAATATAGCCCACATACTTCACTTCAATCTCGGCGGCGAGACGTTCAAAGCGATTTAAATGAGGATCGGCTAACCCATAGTGAATTAGTTCCGCATAGTTAAATTTAGGACGACGCAACAGGTCGGCAAGCGTTATAGCTCCGCGAATCATTTCCCCTGTCTCGGCGGTGATTCTCTGCCCAAGTTCTTCCTTTTCCTTCACGCGAGTTCCATTCAGTCGTTCCACTTCAGCATGAACGCGATCTTGTTTGTCACAGAAGAGTTGCCAACGGCGATCGTCTACTAGACCGATCTCGCGACCGATGGGGGTGAGGCGGCGATCGGCATTGTCCGAGCGCAAAATCAAGCGATATTCGGAGCGACTGGTCAGCATTCGATAGGGTTCGCGTAACTCCTTCGTACAAAGATCGTCGATCAGCGTACCAATGTAGCTACTGGATCTTGGCAATACGACCATCTCTCGTTTTTGCGCAAATAGAGCCGCATTCATACCCGCAATTAAACCCTGCGCGGCAGCCTCTTCATAGCCCGTAGTTCCATTGATCTGACCCGCACAAAATAGCCCTTCAATCAGCTTTGTCATCAGGGTCGGATAGCACTGAGTCGCAGGAATATAGTCGTATTCCACCGCATAGGCAGCGCGAAGCATATGGCAATTTTCGAGTCCAGGCAGCGTTCGCAACATTTGGAGTTGAATATGCTCAGGCATTCCCGTGGAAAAGCCTTGAATGTAGAGTTCGGGAATATCTCGACCTTCAGGTTCGATAAAAATCTGATGGCTCTCTTTATCAGCAAAGCGCACGATCTTATCTTCAATACTAGGACAATAACGAGGACCTTTGGCATCAATGAAGCCGCCATAAACGGGGGTAAGGTGCAGGTTCTCGCGAATAATTCGATGGGTTTCGGCGGTAGTGCGAGTCAAGTAACAGTTCATTTGCTCCCGCTCCACCCATGCCGAAGGATCGAAACTAAACCAGTTCTGCTCCGTATCCGATGGTTGAACTTCCATTTGGCTATAGTCCACACTACGGCGATCGACCCTTGCGGGGGTTCCTGTTTTTAAGCGATCGGTGACAAAGCCCAAAGCATTGAGCGTTTCCGTAAGCCCTGCGACCGCAAATTCTCCCGCACGCCCCGCAGACATGGAGCGATTGCCCACCCAGATTTTGCCATTGAGAAAAGTGCCTGTGGTCAAGATGACGGCTTTACAGGCGTAACCAACCCCAAATTGAGTTTCTACGCCGATAATGCCTTGATTACTATCGAGCAACAAGTTAGTGACCGTTCCCTCGCGCACGGAGAGATTTGGCTCGTTTTCAACCACGGTTTTCATTTCGGCGGCATATTCGCGTTTGTCGGTTTGCGCTCTGAGCGCCCAAACTGCGGGCCCGCGCGAACTATTGAGAATCCTTTTCTGGAGATAGGTGCGATCGGTAATTTTACCAATTTCCCCGCCAAGGGCATCGACTTCATGGACAAGTTGGGATTTGGCGGGTCCGCCAACGGCGGGGTTGCAAGGTTGCCATGCAATGCGATCGAGGTTGAGGGTAAGGAGCAAGGTTTTGCAACCCATTCTTGCCGAGGCGAGGGCTGCTTCACAGCCTGCATGACCTGCACCGACAACGATCGCTTCAAACTCATCAAGAAATTGTACTTGATTGGCTAAATTTATAAAATTACCCTTTATCTCGCTCATTGTGTGACAGCCCCGACCAACAAAGTCCTATTCTAATCTAAAAAGCAAAGGCGACGCATCGCACCCCTTTTTACTTTTCAATACCATATAGCTGTCGCCAAGTCTAATAGGACATAAACCCCAAGAATTGATTGGCGGCGCGAAGCGCCGCCAATCAATTCTTGGGGTTTGATTTGTCCTCAGTCAAGTGACTGTAGCTATAAAACAAATTGGTAGTGCTAAATAGGTAAGGATGGGCGGCGCGAAGCGCCGCCCATCCTTAGAATGACCAACAAACTTATTCCTCAAACTGCCAGCGATCTTTAGAGGCCTCTTCGTCAAAGAAACGCTTGGGACGGAGGGTTAAGGTCACCTTACCTAAGAGTTCGACTTCGGGTTGCGCCTCAAACCATGCAAACTTGAGATTGCCATCTTCGCCAGCGATCGCAAAATAGCTGTTTTCATCCCATTCCCGTTGAGCGCGATCGACCAGCACCAAGATATCTTCAGGGCGATCGCGCAAGGCACTCAAGACCTCTTGATTAATCGAGGTCTTTAAAGTATCGGTGTTACAAGCCACAATCACGCCATCTTCAGCTTGATGTACCACAAACCATCCAGGGAGAGTCGCCCAAGCCTCTGCACCCTCACCTCGGACAATGCCAAAGGGTACAACCTCGCTCACTTGCGGAACTGACCGAAACTTTTCTAACGTTAATGGCAGATAGCCTGCAACGGGAAGAATGCGAGGGATATTATCTTCGCCGTCATAACGGAAGTTGGGTAAGTTAGGAGCCTTCTTTTTCGATGGATTTGCCATATCCATGAGTAATCTCTCGATCGCGGCTCTTGCCTTTTCGCTATGGGCAAAGCGTAACCCCCTTGCGATCAATCGCGTCCGCTCCTGCGGATCGATTTTACCCTGCGCCGCCTTGAGGACTTGCAACACGACAGCATCCCCTGGATGGCGCGTAAATCCCTCTGGCAAATTGGCAACGCTTGCAGCTTCTTTGAGAGCCTTGACAACATCCTTAGCTTCTAAAACATCGAGGTTCTTTTCTAGGGCAAAGGTTGCCATGGTCACACGTTCGCTTTGGCTGAGTACGCGCAACTCATGCAAAATATCGCTACCCTTTTGCTCGAAATGAGCCAATACAATATCGGCAGCATTTCCTGCTTGGAGACTGGCATAGACTTGAGAAGCGACGACTATCTGATTTTGTTGGATCGGTTCAAAACCCGTATTTTCAAAAATTGCGAGGGAATTCTCTCCCATTTTTTGCAGCATTTGACAAGCGATTCCCCACTGTACCCATGTCCCCTCCTTATGTCGTAAGAGTTTTAAAAGTCCTTCAGAGTCAGTAGGAAGTGTGGGTACTGGGGTTGGCATAGTTGTAATACAAAGTTAAATCTCTCTATCTTCATATCATCTCACTTTAGAGCATGTTTGAGAAGTTAAGGGTTTTCAAAGCTCAAAATGGCGTAGCCATTTTGAGCTTTGCTATGGTTTTGATACAGTTGAACTATTTAATTTGCTCGATCGCTTTTGTGATAGCCTCAGCATTTTCAGTCTTCCCTTGTTGCTTAAAGAGTTCGGCTGCTTTCATGAGATCTGCACGCGCTCCCGCATTATCTCCTGAAAGATGTTTCAAGTCTCCACGGGATGCGTAGGCAGTAGCCGAATCGGCTTTGAGGTGGATTGCCTCGTTAAAGTCAGCAATTGCACCTTCTTTATCTCCCGCTTTAGCCTTGACATTTCCCCGATTAATCAAGGCTTCTGGAAAACTAGGTTGTAAGCTAATAGCTTTGTTATAGGATTCAATTGCTCCCTTGACATCCCCTGATTCACTTTTGGCATTGCCCTGATTATAGGCAGCAATAGCTTCATTAGATGCTGGCGGTGCTGAAGCTGGAGTACTGGTAGGAGTGGCAGATTCTTTAGTTGGAGTTTCCGCAGTCGTCTTCACCTCAGTTCCACCCGATACGCTTACCTTAGCTTCACAAGCATAAAGAAAGCTTCCCATTAAAGCACCGAGTAATAATGTACTTACGCCCTTAAATCGATTAGGCGATAGATGCATGGGTAATTCCTTCTGATGGATTTTCTGATGAATTTGCTCGTTAACAAGAAATCTCCGAAACGATAAAAACTGAGCCATTGGTAAATACCCTTTTGCTGTTATTTAAGACATTGCGTTAAGGAGATAGCTTCTCAATTTCCTTAATTGTAAGATTATAGTATTCTGTATTCCCCAGTTGTTTGTAATGTTGCTTGTCATATTGCTTATATATCTACAGTCACTTGACTGAGGACAAATCAAACCCCAAGAACTGACTGGCGGCGCTAAGCGCCGCCAGTCAGTTCTTGGGGTTTATGTCCTAGTACATTTGGCGATAGCTATAAATTACGAAAGCTTACATCGGACTTGCGAGCTTATTTTGACGTAGTTAACCCGTTTCTAAAACGGGTTAACTGCTACTAAAGGATAGAGATTTTGGGGTCAGAAATAGTTAAGCAGCGACTTGCTTAGCACTATTTTTGTGTTCGCGCATGGAGTTCACAAAACGCTCGAAGAGATAATCGGCATCGTGGGGGCCAGGACTAGCTTCGGGGTGATATTGCACCGAGAAGATTGGTAGGGTTTTATGTTCTAAACCAGCGACGGTATGATCGTTGAGATTGATGTGGGTTAGCATCGCCGCAGACTCGTCAAAGGAATTGCCTGTGAGGGCAAAACCATGATTTTGGCTGGTGATCTCGACGCGGCGATCAGCATTTTCGGCTTGGTTTTGAGCGGGTTGATTGAGTCCGCGATGACCGAATTTGAGCTTGAAGGTATCGCCACCCATCGATAAGCCTAAAATCTGATGCCCTAAGCAAATACCAAACATGGGTTTGTCTGCGGATAATAGGGCTTTTGCCGTTTCAATACCTTGCATGACAGCGGCGGGATCGCCAGGTCCGTTAGAGAGGAAAATGCCATCGGGATTGTACGAGAGGATCTTTTCGGGAGTAGTATCCGCAGGGACGACGATCACGCGGCAACCGTAGCTGGCAAGACGACGCAAAATATTACGCTTCACGCCAAAGTCGATCGCTACTACAGTTAATCCTTCCCCTGTAAGCTGAGATGGTTCGATAAATTCCCACTCAGGCAGGGTTTTTTCTGCCCATTCATAGATTTTGGTGGTGGAAGCTTCTTGGGCTAGGTTTTGCCCCTGCATGGAGGGGGCAGCCTTGACTTGGGCTAACAAAACTTCGGGGTCGAGGATTTCTGTGGAGATGCCGCCATTCATTGCGCCGAGCGATCGCAATTTGCGGGTTAAGGCGCGAGTATCAATACCTGCAATGCCTACGACATTATGAGCCTTGAGGTAATCGGGTAAGGACTGACGCGATCGCCAGTTGCTAGGAACTGCCGTAATGTTACGGGCAATGATGCCGCGTACCTGTGGGCGATCGGATTCATCATCTTCGGGATTTATGCCTGTATTACCAAGTTCGGGACAGGTGAAAGTAACAATTTGACCTCGGTAGCTGGGATCGGTCATTACCTCTTGATAGCCCGTCATACCAGTATTAAATACTACTTCGCCGATCGCGGTTCCAGATGCGCCGAAGGCATAGCCACGGTAACAAGTACCATCTGCCAAGACCAAAATTGCTGCTTGCTTTGTTGCCATATCTTCAAATACTCGTTCGTTGCTGTCCATTATCAGATACTTATTTTGGACAATAGCGATCATTCTAAACGTTATCTAGGTCACAAGATCGAAAAAGAAGACTCGCAATGCGAGTCTTCTTTTTCGATTAGCTTTTGATCAGCTTTTGATTAGCTAAGTACTTCAGCGATTTCAATTACCTGTCCATCGGGATCTTTAACCAAGAAGTTGAGGGGTTTTTCGCTACGGACTTTATGTTTGACACCTTTGATTTGGATCTGGAGCAGGAGTTGTTCGACACAGTCGCGATTAAAGCAAATATGTCTGCCGCGATCGCTATCTGTAGCATTTGCTCCAGGCACGATATGCAACTGCACATTTTTCTTGAGTTGATACCACGCGCCTTCCATATCTGCGGAATATTTGGATTTAGCAGTTCGGGCGGTAGCAGGAATATAAATCGGATCAGCAGGTGCGCCCATGCCGTATTCATAGCCGTAGTAATAATGTAGCGGCACATCGGCGATCGGCAGTTTTAACTCGCCTTCATAAAAATATCGCGCTTGATCGAGGTTAGAAACCATGATCGTATGTACTTTTGGTGCGCTGGTGAGGAACATCCACATGGCAACGGCGTATGCACCAAGCAGCATAACCATGATGCCTTGAGTAGAAAACAGTGACTCCATCGTAAAGCAACTACATATTAAGAGACTTAGCTTTTTAGTTTAACGCAACTGTCATAGGTTTAAGTCACAAACTACACGATCTGACAATTTACCTTGTGTCTACAGAGATGGGTAGTGCTTCGCGCTGACTATCTCTCTAATTTATCGTAGGGAATATCGGATGTTTTTTTGCCTACAGTGGCGGTAAAGCTTGGAAAGTTTATGAGGTCGTCTGTAAATTTTTCGTCTAGGGTCAGGGCATATTTGCGATCGGACAATAAAACTACGGGGATATGCTCTCGATCTTCCTCATTAGAAACTAAACGCCTTTTTACTTTATTCGTAAAATACTTTTGCTTAAATTCTTTGATCTGTTCGTTACTAATTCGATTTAACCGACCTTGCTGAGTTAACAGATTAATAATCACAGCAATATTATTGTCCGATGCTGCATGTCCCATTGTTCTGTAATATTCGGCTATCAGTTTTTGTGAAACAACTAAGTGGGCGTTATTTTGATGCTTCTTGGGATCGGAATTAAATTCTATTAGCCATTTAATAAGTTGCTTATACTCAGGATCGAGAGGATTAGAGAAGTTTTTCGCTATATTGTTGTCGATAAAGATGTCTTTTCTAGTCATTAGAAATTTTTAAAAGTTAAACCTATCAAGCATTAAGAGCAATGTCCATTGTGTCAATCATATATGTCTCAAAGAATCCTTTCGGAGCATTTAAGATTTGTCCGTCTTTTGTAAATTCAATCCGATGGGCGATGCTGCCATCTTTGACCGAGTTTTCAAAATAATAAACAGCTACATCTTCAGGAGAGATTTCTCCTTTAACAATTAGCAATCTCATTCTATTGAGCAAGTACTCGCTATGAGTTTCCACAATATAGTTTTTATTTCTCTCTTTAACTTGCCTTACTAAATAGTCACCTAAGTTAGCTTGAACTGATGGATGTAAATGTATTTCTGGCTGAGACATAATCAATGTTGAATTATCCCGCAACTGTAAATCAGCAACAATAATTGGTAAGAATTGACTAATACCAAATCCAACATCTGCCAATGATTCCCACTTACTTCTACTCTTTACCTTGACTTTTATCTCAAATCTTCCCCCTGACAATCTATGAGGTTTAATATCATATAAAATCTTCAAATCTTTAAGAATAGAGGCTAAATTCAATGATTCTTCTGACTGATTATCATTCCACTCTAAAATCTGGTCAATATAACCTCTACCAGATTTATCAACTGTACGATTTAGTAATGATTGATAATAAGTACGATCAGGTTGCAACCTAAAAGAACTAATAAAATTAAAATCATTAATTAATTCATTATATAGATTATCAAAAATCTCAATAAAATAGTCATATATATTCCTATTAAAATTATCGATTGATTGAGCATTAAAATCATGGATATCTAGAGATTTTAATTCACTATCAATATGTTCAATATTTACAACATAAGATAAATCTTCTTTCTGACTCACCACAGTTTTTATGAATGGAGATCTATTCTTTAAGTAACTTAATCTAGGTGAATTGCGAATTAAGTCAAAACACCATGAAGTTTTAAATTCATAAGTTCTTCCTCCGAAAGCAAAATTCAAATCAATTCCTAAATCATTCTTTAAACTATGATTAAATGCAACCTCCTCAAATCCTCCCATATTCACATAGTTACCGTTAAGTGACAAATATAATGGGAATGAATTGCCATTCAAACTAATACTTTGAAGTGGAGCTAATATCCCATATATTAAAGAGCTTTTACCACTACTATTTTCCCCTGTAAGCAAAGTTATTTTTGAGAAAGAAACATCTACTTCTTTAAAGCATTTAAAATTTTTTAGAGCTAATCGATGAATTCGCATAATTGTTTGTCTAGAAAGGCTATTTTGGGAGCATCTCAATTAGGCACTGAGCAAAAATACTTAGGGGAATAGAAATAGCCATTGAGATAAGCGCACCGATGTTTCAAAACTTGAGCAACATTTTGCTGATTCCACTGAGCACCCGAAATCTTG
>NZ_SELU01000080.1:0-23042 GCF_006861605.1 Pseudanabaena sp. UWO310
TCTCTGGTGCAGGCTTCAAGTCTTCCTTTTTCTTCTGGTGTCATTTGCTTGGACGGGTTAATTTGTTACTATTTTACAGCTCTTTTCCCTTAAGTATTTATACTTAGTGCCTAATTGGGATGCTCCCCCGCTACATATAGCTGTCGCCAAATGTACTTATACCAAATCACAAAATGGCTACGCCATTTTGTGATTTTAAAACCCTTACTGGGTTTGGTTTTCAATTTCCAAAAGTGTGACTACACTTTTGGAAATTGGTATTAGACATAAACCCCAAGAATTGGCTGGCGGTGCTTCGCGCCGCTAGCCAATTCTTGGGGTTTGATTTGCCCTAAGTCAAGTTATGTAAAAACCAAAACAGCCCTGCTAAGCAGGGCTGTTTTGGTTAAAAGATTGCTTGGCAATCTTTCAATCATCTAGCTAATCCATTCAGGAATGGCTTCTTCCTTCGTGTTCGTCCGACGTTCGAGGGTTTGACGCTCGAACTTCATGTGAATCGCCCGATTCTGCTCGCCATCGGCGGCAACGGCAAAAATGGGATAGTCTTGAATACCATCTTGGAAAGAAGTGTGAAAACGGAATGTACCATCCGCATTAAGCTTGATGGGGCGACCGCCAATAGTGACAGAGGCATCAGGCTCCGTTGCACCATAGACAATTAGTTCCGCATCAGCAACTAACCAAAACTGTCGAGGACGGATCGGCGCTTCGCTAGAGAAGAAACTATAGCTGGACATCATGCCGATGCCAGAGTAGTTAATGCCGCTAGCACTAATTGCACCTGCCGCACCCGCAAACAAACCTGCGCCTGATGGGAAGACGAAGGAGCTTAAGGATTCAGGAGCCACGCCAATTCCCGATTCATGCTGCATGGAGCCATAGAGAGAACCAGAGATTCTCTGAACTTCAGCTTCACGCGCAATATTGAAGATCTCATCGTAGGAACTATCGCTAGTGGTTACGGGTTCTTCAGGAGCGGGAACAACTTTCTTCGCGGGAGGAACTAATGTAAAGAAGGTTTGTCCTTTGAGGGTTTGATCCCAAGGTACGGTGATGAAGTTGTCTTCTACCCATTCCGAAGGAAATACAGGTGGAACGTGAACTACTTTGGAGCGGGTTAGGACTAACCAACGACCATCGGCACAGCGATAGCCTAATTCGGCTACATAGTCGCGATCGCTAATGGGGATCGGCAGATACCATTCCCTTGCCAGTTCGTCACTGTTGTACTCTTGTAAGTTATTGGGAGTTTGATAGTCTAGGTTAATATCCGTGGCATCGTATAGACGCAAAGCTAGTTGCTGTCCGCCTTGACGACGCAACTCTTCTTTTTGGGAATTGGGTACGTCCCAATATACATAAGCCCATTGCGGATCGCGAGGTAATAGAACGATACGGCTTTCACCATAGCCGCTTGGCAAATCACCGATGCTTTGATCGATATCAGCAAGTGATTCTAAGTTCTCTTCTGTTTCTTCACTACCCAAGTTAAACTTTGAAGCTTCCACGATTTCTTGTATCTCCGAATTACTACGATCTGTTTGGGTTGAGGCAGCACCTTGAGCCGAGAGAATAGTTTGGATATCAGCTAATAGCTGAGATTTTCGCATCCGACTATAGCGAGAAATCTCTAGCTCTGCTGCTACTTTGCGAAGTTGACGCAAGGTCATTTCTTCTAGGGGAGGACGTTCCCTCGCCATACAATTAACCTCCAACTGCTTGTAATGATGTCTATCTCAGTCGTCTTTGTGTATCTAACTGAGTATTCGTTCTGTAGCTAGAACTATTCTGCCAAATTTTTCGAGATGGTCAATGCTTGAAAGGGTTATCTTCTATTGGTTTAAGCGAACTTATTAGAGGTTTTCATGATATAGGCTTAGCTAAAACCAAAGACCCATCATTGTTGTAGCGATTATGCGGGTAAATTTAGCTGGGGATCGCAATGTCATGAAGTCATAACATTGCGATCCCCTCCTTTGGATACTGGGGGAGGTTGTCCGAAAAGCCATAAGATTATTAATGACAACAACTGTATATTTTTATAAATTTATAAAATATGAAGGCAAAATACGAGTCTTTACACGAACGCTTAGAGGTTTTACAGGTTTCTTTAAAAAGCCTATGTCGTTTCGCGATCGCTTTGATAATGGTGACTTCGATCGTACTTGGTAGCTTTACATCTGGAGCCGAGGCGGCATTATTTAGCAGAAAAAGCGATGGTTTATCTACCAAAGAAATTCAAACGCTCGTTAATGCAGGGCTAACGGGTGATTATATTGCTGATACTACCGACACCATTAAAACTTTACGCGAAGCTATTAATTTGCCCGAAAATGCTGAAAATCGCGCTGCGGTAAAGACTTCGGCTAGATATAAGATCAATGCCTATGTATCGCGCTATCGAGCCGATCACGACAAGGGCGGTTTGTATTCCTATACAACTATGTCTACAGCCTTAAATACTCTGGCTGGATACTACAACGGCTCGATGAAGCGAGCTGTTCCTGCCAAAACTCGCGATCGCCTATTACAAGAATTTGACCGTGCCGAAGCTGCGCTAGCTCAAGGTCGCTAGTCTTACTTATACCAATTCACGAAAGTGTGACAACACTTTTGTGAATTAAAAACTAAACCTAGTGAGGGTTTTCAAATTAATAAATGGCGTAGCCATTTATTAATTTGGTATTACTTGGTATTACATGGTAGTCCTAGAGCATTTTAGCCCTTACGTAATGCTAACGAGTTTACTAGGTTTTAGGCAGTGGCACGGGTTTCACCCGCGCCACTACCCGATGCGTAAGTCATAATTTGTGGGTTTTGGGGTTTTTGGAGTCTTATGCCTTAGGATTGCGCTTCCAATTTACAATACTTCCATGGAAAATTTGGGAGTTGGTTTTTCTCGATTTTTGGTAAAAGCCTATAAATAGTCTGAAGGTAACGAACATTGGCGACAGGATTGGCAACAATATACGAGGCCTTGCACCAAGATCCGCAAATTTATGAGTTGGTCGAGGAATTACATCAAACTGAAGCTAAGGAATTTTGGCATCGGGCGATCGCAGTTCTCCAACAGTTATCTATGCAGACAAAGCTGAAGGGATTTTCGATCGCCCACCATCCTTATATTTTTGCCAATGCTACCTTTCACCAGAATGATTTACAAACATGGGTATTTACCACTAGCAAGTCATCCTTATTTCCCACAGGGACTTTGCCCCTTGGTGACACTCAGGTAGTTACCATCCCCAAGTCCGACCCGCTCAATCAAGAATGGCTATGCATTTTAGTAACTGATGTCTTTAGTGCTTTAGTCGTCTCTTCCAATACAAGTCATAGTTGCATCTGGTCGTTACATCCCCTAGCTATTCAAACTGCGATCGCGGTGCTTTTGCCCCGTATCCGTCGTGCCGAGCAACAGTCTTTATGGCAAAGTAAGCTACAACAGTTTCCGCCTATATTGCCTCCCTATCAAATTATGGCAAGGTTTGGGGCGATCTTGATGGCTCAATCCTCCATCCATCAAGAGTTGCCGATCCCCGAAATTCAAGAAGTCGATATCATCAAAGCGATTACCCATGAGGTGCGAACGCCACTCACCACAATTCGCATGTTAGTGCGATCGCTCAAACGGCGCAAGGATATATCGGTGGAAGTCAAAAACCGACTGGATCGAGTAGATGCGGAATGCACCGAACAGATCGAAAGATTTAACTTGATTTTTGAAGCGGCGCAACTGGATAACTATCCGATCGTACTAGAGGCAACACAAATCGAGCAGATCTTAAGTGACGGATTTATGCGATGGCAAGACCATGCGGGTAGGCGACAGATCTCACTGGAAATGATCTTACCAACGGAAATTCCCGCGATTTTAAGTAATGCATTACTTTTGTCTCAAGTCCTTAATGGTCTGGTCGATCGCCTAATTCGGAGTTTCCCCCCCGATAGTCACATCCAATTAATTCTCACCAGTGCAGGCGAATATTTAAAATTACAATTTCAGTCCCAAGTAATGCAGCAGGGGGGAAGCGATCTGCCATTGCTTAAGGCGGTAGGACAATGGCTGATGTTACAGCCTGAGACAGGAACATTGAGCCTGAGCTTACCCACTACCAAGACCTTACTCAAGGCTCTAGGTGGCAAACTTACGGTGAGAATGCATTCTAGCGCTGCCGCCTACGATGGCGAAATTTTGACTATTTTCTTACCATTTAATTAACTAGGCATAATTAAAACCCAGAGTCAAAACCTGTAGCGCAAGCGGCGCGTGCGCTACAGGTTTTGGGATTTTATATTTAATTGCGCCTAGGTACTTATCTGAAATTTATATCAATATTAAATTATTGGTGACAGCAGTTTTGATGCAGACGGACTTCAGGGTAGGCGATCGCCATAAAAATAAATAAAATGTAACAATATGACCAAACTTAAAGCTTATGCGCTAGACTATTGACCGTAAGGTAAAAGTATTTATCGGTTGTAGTAATTGTTTTCTGTACTGACAGTTTTTTTCTGTTTCATCGTGACAAGCTTCTCTCCGACATCTCTATCTCTACATACTCATTGAATTCTTGGAGAAAGCATAATGTCTATTTACGTTGGTAACTTGTCCTATGAAGTTACTCAAGATCATTTAAAGCCCGTGTTTGAAGACTACGGCAAGGTAACCCGCGTTCATTTCCCTACCGATCGCGAAACTGGTCGCGCTCGTGGCTTTGCCTTCGTGGAAATGAGCCAAGATGCTGAAGAAGATGCTGCCATCACAGCGTTGGACGGAGCAGAATGGATGGGTCGCGTACTCAAGGTTAACAAGGCTAAGCCTCGCGAGAATAATGACTCGTTTGGCGGCGGCGGTAACAGAGGCGGCGGCGGCGGTCGCGGTGGTTACAATAAGTCTGGCGGTGGCGGCGGTCGTTACTAAATTAGTAATGCCTAAGTATTCATCGTAAGATAAATAAATCCCAAAAACTAGAGGGCGCTATGCGCCCTCTAGTTTTTTTAGTTCAGAACATCACTCTTTTTGCTACTCTTTTTGCTACTCTAGGGAAAAAGAGGCGACAGGTTTTGCATGAATTCATTGCAACCATTAGGCATTGTTGTTCAGGGATCGCTAAGTGACGGGTTAGAAGTTCGACTCAATGGCGAGATTTCTGTCGAAGATATGCGCGTCGGCAAATTCTTGGTGGTTCATGGTCGGCATACCCATTTTTTTTGTATCCTCACCAATGTCACCCTTGGGACAGCCAGCCCCCGCATTCTCATGAATCCACCCGATCCTGAGAATACCTTTTTAACTGAAATTTTGGCAGGTACGGGCACATTCGGGACGATCGCCTTAACGCCAATGCTGATGTTTGTCCCCGCAAATCCCTTCGATCTAATCGCGCAAAGAAGCATTCAAACTAGCGATCGCGTCAAAAAAACTAAACGCAAAAAAAATGCAACCTCTGAAAGCATTGAGGAAATTAGCGATTTTCAACTCCTCCCAGTAAAAACAATTCCCAGCCATTTCGCGCAGGTATTTGATGCCACAGAGCGAGACTTTCGGATAGTATTTGGATGGGAAAACGATCCTCAAAAACGCAATTTTGCGATCGGGCAGCCTATTGATATGTCCGTACCCATCTGTCTCGATCTCGATCGCTTTGTCGAGCGGAGTAACGGTGTATTTGGTAAATCGGGAACGGGAAAATCCTTTTTAACGCGCCTGTTACTATCGGGCATTATCCGCAAGCAAGCAGCAGTAACTTTAATCTTTGACATGCATTCTGAGTATGGATGGGAAGCTGCCACTGAAGGCAAAAGATTTAGCACGGTTAAAGGCTTAAGGCAGCTATTTCCCGCACAGGTGCAAATTTACACCCTCGATCCCGACTCAACCAAGCGGCGGGGAGTTCGCGATGCGCAGGAACTTTACATTAGCTACGATCAGATTGATGTCGAAGACTTAATGCTCATTCGCGAAGAATTAAACCTCTCCGAAGCCAGTTTAGAAAACGCAATTATTTTAAGGAATGAGTTTGGGAAGAATTGGATTTCGCGATTATTGGCGATGACTAATGCCGAAATTCAAGAATTTTGCGAGCAGAAGATGGGTAGCAAGTCTTCGATCATGGCTCTCCAGCGCAAACTAAACCGTCTTGACGATCTCAAATATTTACGCCCAGCCTGTCCTGAAAACTATATTAAGCGCATTCTCGATTCGATCGCCGCAGGCAAGCATATTGTGATTGAGTTTGGTTCGCAATCCAACTTACTCTCCTATATGTTGGCAACCAATATCATCACTAGGCGGATCCACCATTCCTACGTCCAACAAGCCGAACGCTTTTTGCAAACTAAAAATATTAGCGATCGCCCCCAGCAGTTAACGATCGTCATCGAGGAAGCCCATCGATTTCTAGCACCAAATACCGCCAGACAAACGATTTTTGGAACGATCGCCCGCGAAATGCGGAAATATTTCGTGACCTTGCTGATTGTCGATCAACGCCCATCGGGAATTGATAATGAAGTAATGTCCCAAATTGGCACGAGAATCACCGCTTTACTGAATGATGAGAAAGATATTGAAGCAATCTTTACGGGAGTCGCGGGTAGTAGTAACCTCCGCACCATCCTATCGAAATTAGATTCTAAACAGCAGGCATTAGTACTCGGTCATGCTGTACCGATGCCCGTAGTAGTGCAAACTCGTCCCTATGACGAGACTTTCTATCGCGAGATCGGCGAAGTTCCTTGGGAAGAAATTTCTACGCCAGAGGTGCTAAGGGTCGCTGAAACTGCCAAAGCCGATTTAGGCTTTTAATCTTTACTGAACAGGGCTCATCAAAACAAGGAGTTTATGTGCATTTTTTTATTTCTTGCAAAGTTCCCACTCAAGTTCTCTCAGTTATTACCATCCTAATATCGTACTTTACGCCCCAACTAACTACAGCCCTAGAAGCCACACCAAACCCAAATCAAAACTTTGAACAATGGTGTTTGCAAAGGACATTGCTTGCGGCAGAAACACAAAAAACGGTTGAAGTACTTTTAGAAATCGCTAGTACCCAAGATTGCAAGTTCGCAAATATCAAACTCTATCGCCTCAGTAAACTGAATCTCTCTGAGGTTAAAGATTTAAGCGATATTCGTCCCTTGGCGAGTTTCATCAATTTAACCGATCTCGATCTGAGAGATAATCAGATTAAGGATATCCAACCGCTCGAAAACCTAAATAAATTAACAACTCTCGAACTTGACGGTAACCGCATTACCGACCTGAAACCCTTAAGTAGTTTAACGAATTTGACAAGTCTCTATCTTTCGGGGAATCAAATTGATGATGTCCAGCCCCTCTCAACATTGAAAAAATTAACGGTTCTAGAATTAATTGAAAACCGTATTCGCGATGTAAGCCCTCTAGAGAACTTGAACAACTTACTCTCCCTTGAACTCTACCACAACCAAATTAGAGATGTTGCTCCGCTCGCGAAGTTGACTGGCTTGACCGAACTCTATCTCGGCAAAAATCAGATTAGGGATGTGAAATCTCTTTCCAGTTTAATTAATCTGACAGGACTCTACCTCGATGAAAACCCAATACTTGATCGGGGCTGTCCGATTAAGCCAGAATCAGTTTGCAATTTTTAAACGAAATAGTAAGAACTGATTAAACTGGGAATCATTAAAATTATCATCGCTAACTAAAATCAGGCTTTGAGAGCCATCCGCTAAGCGTGGACCGATCGCCATACCTTCTAAATTATCTAATTTGATACCGAGGGTTGCTAAATCTAAAACTAGTTTTTTGCGGATTGATCGAACATTAGGAGTCACGCGAAAACTTTTAATTGAGGAAGTATCGTTCGCGTCGCCCGTAAAAATTTGCCAGATTTTAGCGCTCAGTCCTGCCGAGCCATTAGAACGCTCAAGGGTGAGAAAGTGACCGCCGCGATCGATCGCGACAATTTCATTCACGCCGATTTGATTAACGGGAGGAGCGATCGCCTCGACAGGATAGCGATGCTCGGCGACGATGATCGGTGCGATATTACTGACTAGATAATGCAAAAAGCGGCTTTCCGAAGGCTCTCGAAGATCGGGGCTTGTATCTTGAGCGAGGGCATTCTCCGTAATTGTAAAGACGCGATAGGGATCGCCAATCGAATCCCGAATTACCGTGAGGGATTCAAAGCCCAGATTATCTCTTACTCCCTGTGGCTTAGATACCCCTGAATTTGGATTGGAATTTGCCTCATCCCTTGTCGCACCGAATAAATAGCGGGATGGAATTGGCAAACTGCGGAGCCACTTGCCCGTCAATAGATCGAATTCATCAATAAATGGCGGAATACCTTTGCTAGTTACGCCCTCACTGGCAATTAACACCGAGCGATCGCCTGTGAGCGCGATTCCCTCGGGATCGATCTCGCCTTTGGGATAGGTATGCCCCATTTTATCTTTCAGTAAATCCACGCCAATTACTTCGACATGGTCTAGCGTTGGTTGTTTTTTATTAGAACTGAATTTCAACTTGAGCGCATAGAATCTAGCGGGAGCAAATTCGCTGCGATCGTCGGAAATTGCGTAGAAAATATCATTAAGGCGATCATAGGTTAGCCCTGACAGCCCACCAACGGGCGTATCCTCAAATTTTTGTTTTGGTAATTTATACTCATTCACAAATTCTAACGATACGTTTGTAAATGTGCGATCGCTTGCCTTCGCCGATGAGTCACTAAAACTATTGCCGATCGCAAAAGTTGCGAAAAAGACCAAACAAAACCAAATTAGTAACTTCCAAAAGTTCTTCGGTAAAGACATTTTTTTAAGCATTGGATTCACAACTAGGACGCGCAATCAGATTTTCGTAGGGTTCGATCGCTAAAGGTTGATCGGGATGCTCTAATAAATGGCGATCGCATAGTTCAAAAAGCTCCTGCTTTGACTGCACTAAGCGCATTCCCGCTAAAAATTGTCCTTCGGGATCGATCCCCGTACCGATAAAATTCAGAAATTTTTTCAAACTATTAATGTGGGATTTTTCTCGCAAAGTATCTTGGCAAGTAATGGCATGGAGATGCTGAATGTAATGATAGACATCACTGAGCGTGATCGCTCGGACTGGTTGACCCGCCAAGCGATCGCGTATTTGCTGAAAGATCCAAGGATTACGAATTGCCGCCCGTCCGATCATCACCCCTGCCGCGCCAGTCTCTTGTAAAACCGCTTCTGCCTTCAGATAGGAGGTAATATTCCCATTCGCCAGCACGGGACAGTTAACGGTTTGGACGGCATGGCGAATCAGATCGTAATGGACTTCCCCTCGATATAGCTCCTTAACAGTTCTGCCATGCAAACTCAATAGATCGATCTGATACTGATTAATTAATTGCAGTAATCGATCAAAATTAGCGGTTGAGTCAAAGCCTACCCGCATCTTGACCGTGAATAGTCCCGAAATTTGCGATCGCAAGGCTGCAAAGATTCGTTCGATGGTGTCAGGTTCCCGCAACAGACCGCCTCCAACATTTTTGCGATAAACTCGCGGGGCAGGGCAGCCTAAATTAAGATCGATCCCCGCGATCGGATAGCCAGTCAATTGCTTAGTAATGCGCAACAGATCGGGAATGCTCTCGCCAATTAGTTGAGCAAAGACAGGTCTTCCCGTATTGTTGTGCGTAATTGACCTCAGAATTTTCTTATCGATATTCGAGTTTGCATAGACGCGAAAGTATTCCGTCACGTAATAGTCGGGACAGCCATATTCGCTCAGCATTTGCATAAAGACAAGATCCGTCACATCCTGCATGGGCGCGAGTGCTGTCAGTGGTTGCCCTTGAGCGATCGGTAATGGTAGGGCTTTTGGCAAGGTATCTGATTATAATTTTTGAGGCTGCGCCTTTGGCTGGCTACCAAAATTATAACAACCATCATGAGCGATCGCCCCACTCCCTACAATAGTAAAAATACCGATGCCATTGCCAATCAAAATTTAGAGACAAGGGATTTAAAATCCATGTCGGGGTTGAATTACGAACAGGGATCGCTCTTTAGCGAAGCAACCCAGCGCAATCGTCTCCATGACAGTAGCCCAATTTATACAATGGGCAGTCAATCACTCCAATCATGGAAACAGGCGATCGCCAAGTACCAGAGCGCAATCACCAAGGCGATCCCCGTCCGCCAAACCTCCTTATTCGATTTGCCGTCTAACCACTGTGATCCCGATGCGATCGATCCCTTCAAATTGCCAATTCAACCAGCAGAATTTTATCGATTACCCAGTGCTGATAGTGGTGATGCCTGTATATACTTTGTGATCGATTTCACAAAGCTAGAACTCCCCGTGCTACTCTATATTGGTGAGACCTGTCGATCACATCAAAGATGGAAAGGAGTTCATGACTGTAAAAGGTATGTTCTGAATTACCGAGAACTGCATACCACCCACAATCTACCAACTCAAATTGTGATGACCTTCTGGTGGGATGCTCCATCAGCTACGCGCCCCCGTCAACAATTAGAAAGAACTCTAATCGAGAAATGGCGATCGCCCTTTAACAAAGAAAATTGGAACTTCTGGGGTACTCCTTTCGTAAATTAATTCGTCAGTAACTCCACATACCTAGGCAATATTGCAAACAAGATTACTATGTCTTCTCCTCAGCTCAATCCCAAATCCGATGTTAATGAATTATGGTTTGCCAAATTTTTTATCGGTAGCATGGTAGCGATCGCCTGTCTGACGATCCTCCTTTCTTTGCTTCCATCAGGAATTCGTAATATCCCTTCCGTTAAAACTTCGCTCCAGACTCAAAGTACTAACCATTTATCGATCTAGCGCGATCGAGCTTTTGCGATTGCTCGGTAGACATACAACGCATTGCGCTCAAACCCAAACCAAGGAAAATTTTGAAATCGTTGCAAAGCAACGATTTCAAAATTTTCCTTGCGGTTTGTTTGATCGATAATTGCTGTAATTTGTGATTCTGCACTGCAACTGTCACCTTTGGGATCAAAATCTTCAAGACTATAGTCATCTTGTTCCAATGCGTTCAGCCTGTAATACTCTAACGCCAGTTCGGTTTAAGCTGGCAAGTTTTAAAAGCCCAAAAGTAAAAGCCTTGCTACGCAAGGCTTTTACTTTTGGGCTTTGAGGTAGGGTTTGCGTAGCAAACCCTATCTCAAAGCCCGTTTCAAATTATTCCGAATTCACGTTTAATTAATTATCAGCGATTAATAGAAATCGGATACGTTCCATACCCTTTTCTGTTCGGAGCGCCTGTACCTGTGCTGCCAACTTCGTGTTAGCAATGATCACATTAGGCTGATTTAAGAGAGTACTGCTACGCAAATCGTCTTGAGAAGACATTTTAGAAGGAATAAAACCTTGATTTTGCAACATTTCCATTAATAAATCGATGGAATTACTGTCATCATCAACTATTAGGATCTTTTTCCCAATGGGAGTCTTGCCTGAAAGCAGAAGTTCTACTTCTCGCATTAAAACCGCAATATCTAGAGGCTTAGTCACAAAGCTATCGATACCCAAATGCCTACCTTGCTCTTTATCATCTAATACTGAGACGATGACAATAGGGATATCTAGGGTAGCAGGATCGGATTTAAGAATTGCGGCTACATCGTAACCGCTAATCCCCTCCATCAGAATATCAAGGGTAATCAGGTCAGGACGAATTTCACGGACTTTAGCGATCGCTTCTTGCCCATTGCCCGCTTCACGAACGATATACCCTTTGGATTCTAGTTCCTGCCTCAGTAAACTGCGAATACTCGCATCGTCATCAATTACCAAGATATTCTTAGAAGTAGCCTTAACATTCTCCGCATCAGGATAACTGTCAACGATCACTCTCTTCTTGAGTTGTTCGATCAGAACATCAAAATTAATTAAGGGGGTTGGTTCACTTTTAGGACTAACGGGAATTGAGAAAGAGAAGGTACTACCTTTACCGATTTCGCTCTCTACCCAAATTTTACCACCGTGATGGGTAATAATGTCCTTAGAAATTGGCAGCCCTAACCCCGTGCCCTGAGGCTTATCGGTAAGGGTGTCACCAACTTGCTTGAATTTCTCAAAAACCTTAGGCTGATCGGATTCGGAAATGCCAACACCTTGATCGATTACGCTGACAATAATGAATTGATTCTCTTCCCTTACTTTACAGGTAATCACTCCTTGTTCAGTAAATTTTACGGCATTAGAAATGAGATTGATGACAACTTGGATGAGACGATCCTTATCGCCATGAATCTCTGGAAGATTCTCAGAAATCTCTCGTACTGGTGCTAAGCCCTTTTGATCAAAGAGCGCGGAAGTTGCCGAAAAAGCGCGATCGATCACTTCTTCAATATTTAATGGCTCCATGTTCCATTGCATTTTCCCCGCTTCAATTTTGGCAACATCAAGAACCTCATTGATTAGTTTTGTCAGTCTCGTTCCTTCAGAAACTATAATTTCAAGATTTTCCGAAACTTGACGAATATTCCGATTGGTCTTTTTATCTTCGGTCTGAATGAGTGGGAAAATTGCTTCATCCAGTTTTTTCTGAATTAACTTGGCAAATCCTAAGACAGAAGTTAGGGGCGTTCGTAATTCGTGGGAGACGGTCGAGATAAAGTCGGTTTTCATGCGATCTACTTCCTTCTCAGAAGTGATATCGCGAATTAGAATTACCGTTCCCAAATAGTGGGATTCAAGAGGATTTTCGGTTGATTTATTTGCTTCTGTAAAAATTGAAGTCGCGACTGCTTTGCCCACACGGCGATCGGGTAGTGCAAATTCTTCACTAAATACCTGTTGGGGATTCTCTCTCGTGCTTTTAAGGAGATTGGCGATCGCTTGATCTTTAAATACATCGTAGTAATGCTCGGATTTAGAGATCGTGCTACTACTAACGCCGATCATACCTGCGATCGCAGGATTAAACTGCGTAATCTGATCTTCATTATTAACGACAAGCAATCCATCGACCATGTTATCGATAATCGCTTTAATCTCACTGGTGCGTTGTTCGACCTTTTGCTCCAATGTCCGACTATAGTCCGCTAATTGTTCGCCTGAAGCCTTGAGCTGCGAGGTCATTTGATTAAAGGCGATCGCCAAAATCCCGATCTCATCTTCGGTTAATACAGGGGCTTGCGAATTCAGATTACCGCGAGAAACTTGGTTAGCGGCATCGGCGATCGCTAAAATTGGTTGCGAAATTCGCCTTGCGATTAAATATACGGCAGTCAATAAAATACCTGCGGAACTCAATCCAATTAACAAAATATCTCTGGCTAAGCGATCGGCTGGTTCAAACGCCTCTGACTGGGATATTTCCGATATTAAAGCCAGATTGAGGTTATCAATCCATACAAAGCTGCCCAATACAGGCACATTTTTATAATTTTGATACAAACCTTCCCCATTCTTACCCTTAGCTGCGGCATCAATCCCCGCGCTCTTAATATTCTGAGAGTTCCCCTTATCGGATTCTTCCCCTGAAAGCAAAATATTTTTGGAAGCTAGTCTTCCCACAATATAACTTACGCCACTCTCGCCTAAACCTTCTTTTTTGCGAATAATATCCCGATCAACACCTTGGAGATCGAGGTCTACAGCAATTACCCCTATCAGATCGCCTGCTTTATTGGCTAGAGGTGCAGCAAAGGTCATCGCGGCTTTCCCTGAAATTGGCGAGATATAAAAGTTAGGCACAACAACCCGTGATTGATCTCGCGTCAAGTAGGTAGTTGTATTTCCCAAGGGCTGATATTTTCCTTCCTTCTTTTGGTCTGTGGAGACGATTGTAATCCCGTTATTCGTGAGAATGGAAACTTGGCGAATGTTCGGCTTAACCAGCGATATATCCACCATAAATTTTCGGAGCGATTCGATGGCAGCTTTAAATTCTGGCGATTCGCGATCCTTTGTAAAAGCAATTTCTGAATTAGCCAAGAAATCTGGTAATTGGGTCATTAAATTGACATCACGCCGCTGATCGATAACCCATTGCGTAATCTGAGATTCCTTAAGCGATGTGGCAACAGCCAAACGGTCAAAGGCTGAACGCTTGAGAGCCTCGCGACTGCGAACATTCGCACTAAAAGCTACGAGCAATACGGTAAAAATCGACAATATTGAGAAATATCCAACGAGCTGAAGCAGCAAACGCTTTCTAAATAGGTTAAACATTTTCGATCCTCACTTCCACTTAGCAAAAATATCTTTGATTTTCGCGATCGCGATGTTAGCTGCTTGCTCTGGGGTCGCATCACCCTGAGCCACCGACTTGATCGCCTTTCCCCATACCTTTTCATCCCCACCCACATCAGCATAGGCAGGATTTTGCGCCGCATAAAATGAGGCTGTGTTTTGGAATTGTTTGGTAGCCGTGAGAATATGGGGATCTTGGGAATCTTTATAATAGGGATCTTCCAATAATTTTGGCATAGTTGGGAAATATCGTCCGCCAGCCCCTTTCAAGTATGTCAACAAATTACTCGGTTTGATAATGTGGGAGAGCAGACTCTTGGCCAGTGCTTGATTGTGAGAATCGGCAAAAATAACAGCCTGTTTCACCGCCACTAAATAGTTCAAAGGCTTGCTACTAGGAGCTAGGGGCCATTCTGTAGTGACTAACTTTTTGTTATAGACTACGGGATCGAATTGTTGCGAAGCAGGAATCGATAGTCCTGGATTGGCGGTCATGAATGAATTCTTACTTAGGAATACCTGATTATTATCCGCATCAGTCCATTGTGTCGCTTTGGATGGAACATACCCCTCTTTATAGAATCCAGCATATTTCGTTAAGGCAGCAACAATACCTTGATAGTTCTGAGGACTATCAATTTGGAGTTGACCATTATCATCGAGTAAATCCACCCCATAGGCTTCTAGAAATTGCTCGAACATAAAGATGGTATCTGTGTTTGTGGCTTCAGGCGACATGGGTAAGCCAATACCATAAATTTCTTTTTTCCCCTTGCTCCTCGCCCGATCTTGAGCCGTTTCCCAAAATTTCCAAAAGCCATCCCAATCTCTCGGAATATTGGTATCACTTAGTCCCATCTCAACAACTAGGTCGCGCCAATAATGCAATCCTGCGGCTAGTTGAGCAATGGGAATAGCGTGATAACTACGTTTATTGGTTGCTCCATTTTTGTAGGACACCGCTTTGAGAGCGATCGGGCTAAATAAATCTTTGATTGGTTCGACAATATCAGTTACATCTAGTAATTTGTTTTGCCACGCCAGTTTGGGATATAGAGCAAATTCGGCGGTGTTACTAAATAAGATATCGGGAGGCTTGCCATTGTTTAGGGCATTTTCGGCATCACGGTTGATCGAGCCGTCATTATAATAGGTAATCTCCACCTTGACATTATTGATTTTTTCCCACTCCGCTACAATTTGCGAGAGCGCTTCAGTTTCAGCAGGATAAAAGCTCTGAATCCACCAAACCCGAAACTTTTTCTTAAGCTCTTCTTCAGTTTTTTTATCAGATTTTATATAATTTAAAACTGCGGAATCACTACAGGCTGCCAGCCCCAGCCCTGCTAAAGATAGTGATAGTTGGTTAAACTGACGACGACGCATAGATTTTTAAGATTAAGAAATGAAGCACACTGAATAAAATCGATATAAAATATAAATTTGATAAGTAGTTCAGCATAGTTAAAAACCCTAACCATACCTAAACATAGCTTGTACCGCCCACATAGCGGGCGGTACGCTCTTCTAGATTGTAAGTTGACTTATGCTTAGCTAGTTATACCAATTTTAAAAATGGCGTTGCCATTTAGGAGACAGAAATCGCCCCATACCTGAGCAGTAACCCATACTTATAGCTAAACTGCTAACTTACACAAGTCTGGTAACACTATGGTATCTGCGGTAAAAGGAACGGTCGATGGATATTGTAGTACCCTGCCTATAAATTTTACACCCGCAGCGATCGCTCCTTCGTAATCGGAGAGAGAATCACCTACCATTAACACGCGATCGCGATCGAAATTATACTTCTGCAAGATATTTTGAATAATATCTCCTTTTGAAGCTGGAGAACCATGTACGGACAAGAAATAATGGCTCATATTTCGTCGCGCCACGATCCTCTGTAATTCCAGTTCGGGAGTTCCCGAAGCGACAAATAAAGGGATGGATTGATAATTATTTTCTAAAAATTCATAGGCTCCCATTACATATTTTGCGGCAACAACGGCATCTTCAACGCATTGCGAGAATCGCTCGCCCAGATAATGCTCTTCTTCTTTCGTGAGAGTTTTACCAAGTAAAACTTCATGGTAGTAGCGAAACTTGACAAATCGCGATACCCCACCATGTAAAATATGATAGGCTCTCACCTGTTCGACAATGCGATCGCCATATTCAGCATACAAAGCCCCAAAAGCCTCAGTCTTCACGTCCACTGACTCAACCAAGACACCATCAAAATCAAAAACGATTGCATCGTATTGCGCCTGATTTGATACCTGATTTGATACGGGATCTACTGCTAGACCTAGTGGTGAATTTTCTTTCACGATCTATCTCCCTTGGCAAGCCCCAAATTAATCAGACTGTTCAGTAGATTTTGAGCAGCTTCCTCCTCCATCTGTACGCGAGCTTCCTTCGCATAGGAACCCATGTGAGGTGTCAAAATTACCTGTGGCAAGGTACGGAGCAATCCGTGATAGGGCTCCTCTTCAAAGACATCGAGGGCGGCTCCTGCCAGATGCCCTGACACTAAAGCCTCATACAAAGCTTGTTCGTCAACTAGCCCTCCTCTCGAAGTATTGATTAAAATACTGCCCGGCTGCATTCTATTGATAAAAGCCCGATCAACCAGATGATGGTTATCTTGGTTATAGGGAATATGGATGGTAATTACCGTGGCACTGGGAATAAATTCCTCCAAAGATGGTACGCAAACTGTATCGGCAAATAGGGAAGCATCACAAAAAATATCATGGGCAATTCTCTTTGCCCCAAAAGTTTTCAAGAGCTGTCCTACGCGATTACCAACTCGACCATAGCCCAATATTCCGACAACCTGTGAGGCAAGTAATCTACCCATCAGGGGCTTCCAATTCCCTTCGCGTAGGGCGCGATCGGCTTCTGATGTTCGCCTCAAAACGGAAAGGATTAGGCTAACAGTTAATTCCGCAACAGCAATAACGGGAGCGGAAGGAGTAATATGTACAGGAATTCCCAACTCTGCCGCAGTATTTAGATCGACACTATCCGTACCGATACCACAACGCGAGATTACCTTTAGAGATTGAGTTGATTTTAAAACCTCCCGAGTCAGCGGCTCAACTCCTGCAATCATGCCAACCACATCATCACTTAGAAGTTCTAAGACCTCTGCTTCTTTAAGCTTCCGACCGTAGGGATTGAGAACGATCTCAAATCCTTGAGCTTGCAAGTTTTGCAATATTTGGTTGCTTTTGACATCGAACGAAGATGTACTGATCAGTAACTTTGGCATAGAGTTTTGGTATCTAGGTTTGTTTCTGGATTAGCTTTGCAATTATGGCGAAATATTCCTATTAAGTCTACGTAACTATGGGTGATATCGCTATCGCCAAATGTATCAATATATAAAAAACACAAGAAGGATTTCTATGGCAAGGATGGGCGGCGCGAAGCACCGCCCATCCTTGCCTATTTAGCAATACCGTTTTTTACGGTAAAAATCACATGTTTAAATATTTTTTACTTGAGACTAAATTTATTGGCAGTTGTTTAAATCACATTTTCACGAAAATAGCCACAACCAAATCGGGATCGTGAACAATAAAAGAACTACTCCGAAAGCTAAGGTTGTCACGGTCAAATCGCGATCGAGATTATAAGCTTGAGCGATAACTAGAGTTGAGAAGGCTGGAGGCATTCCCATCTGGAGAACCATTGCCATCCGAGGTTCGCCCGTAACACCAAAGAACATTAGTCCAGTACCAACAACTAAGGGAGTAAGTAACATCTTAATGGACAGACAAGTTAGGGCTTTTTTAACATTGCGTAGAGTTTTGAGCTGGCTAAGCTGCATCCCAATCATGACTAGCGATAGGGTTACGGTTGTCCATGCGATCGCATTCATGCTAGATGAAACTACCGTAGGCAAAGGGATAAAGCGCATTCCTAAGCCAATCGGTAAACTCCATAATGCAGGGGTTTTTGCCATAGAAATGAAGGGATTAGGTACTTGCTGATTGCTGGACATGCTGCCAAAACGGCTGGCAAGCGCGATCCCGACGGAATAGGCTGCGATCGTGGAGCCGATGAGATCGTAAAAAAGAGACCATGCGAAATATTGAGGTCCCACTAAGGCAAGGCTGACAGGATATCCCATAAAGGCTGTATTACCCAAGGTCATGGCGAGTAAGAAGCTGCCCTGTGTGGCTCCAGACCAAGCACTGTCCTCCGCTAAGGCTTGCCCCGAAGATGGCGAATTATTAAAGGGAGAATTATCAAAGTTCTTTTCTTGAGAAGTAATCCCCCTTGAAAGCTTTTTAAATCTTTCGTCACTTAAACCCAAATCAATCCAAATCCAAGCCAAACCAGCCCCCACTAAAATCGCAACCCATGCAGTAGTTGGTGCAATCACAATCCATCCCGATAAATCCGCCTGTCGCAAGAATGAAATAATACTGATCGGCACAAATCCAAATAGAAGTAATTTACCCAGATAGGTGGTATAAATTTTGGGCAGGAGCTTCCCTAAAACGTAACCTAAAAGAGTCCAGCCAATTAGCCTCACGTAGAGTATGAAGAGAGGATTTTCTAGCGCGAACATAGATTTGAACCATTGGAACTAAGTGTAAAAATTGAAATTGCAATAACTGCTAATCTAAGTACCAAGTTAAGAAATGGCGTATCCATTTCTTAACTTGAAAACCCTTACGAGGTTTAGTTTTTAATTCACAAATTTAATTACGTTTAGCTACTTATAGCTGCCCTCCATTGACATCAACGATCGCCCCTGTCATATAGCTAGATAGTTGAGATGCTAAAAAAAGAATTACATTTACCTGCTCTTCCATAGAGGCAATCCTCCCTAGGGGAATGGAGTCGATTAACTTCTGTTCGGCTTCGGGTGGTAGAGTTGCCGCTAACATTGGGGTATAGGTTTGGCTCGGACAAATGGCATTCACGTTAATTTGAAATGGCGCTAATTCGTAGGCAAGTTGTCGCGTAAACCCGATTACGCCAGCTTTTGAAGCCACATAATGAATGCCCGATATCTTACTTCTAAAATTACCCGCAATGGAGGAGACATTAATAATTTTGCCATGACGTTGCTGTTTCATAATGGGAACTATATGCTTACAACACAAAAACTGGCTGGTGAGGTTCGTTGCCATAACTTTGTTCCAATCTTCAAGGGAAATATCTTCAATCTTGGCGACTTGGTTAATGGCAGCATTATTAATCAAGATGTCAATCCGTTGATATTTTTGCAATATCGTAGCGATCGCCTCTTTAACTTGGGTTTCATCTGAGACATCACAGGAAATTGACAAGGCTGACTGTCCCAATGCATTTAAGTTGGAGACGATCGCCGTTGCACCACTACGGGATATAAATACTGTATGCGCTCCGTAACAAGCGATCGCTTCGGCTACAGCCAGTCCGATGCCACTACTTGCTCCCGTGATCATTGCTACTTTCCCCTTAAAATCATGGGGAAATTCATGTGGTTTAGTCATTTGATTTACTTAGTAAGTACAGCAATCAAGTTATAGCAAGTTAAGAAATGGCTACGCCATTTCTTAACTTGAAAACCCTTATACCAAAGCTAAAAATGGCGTAGCCATTTTTAGCTTTTCAAATTCGTGAATTGGGATAATTGTCTGTTCCCCACCACAGGCAATTCTAAAATGCCATAAGAAACAAATGGGAGAGATCTTTGCTCTCTCCCATTTGTCTAGTTATCAACAAAAATATGATTGACATCAGGCTTCCCGATCGCTAGGCGAATTGAAGGTTGATCGCCAACAACACGAATATTATGAATCACTTTTCGCGGAACAAAAATGATGTCATCCTTTTGGGCGCGGTAGGTTCCTTGCCCATCAATATCCCACTCTAGCTCGCCTTCCATGACTACCCACCATTCGTCCTCATTGGCGTGATAATGGGTGCGATTGCTTTCTCCTGGTTTTTGGCAAATCATGACGGCACTCATCATATCTGTATAAATGAGCCGTACCGACCAAGATGGTTCGCCCATTTCTTTTTTGATATCTTCAAGACGATTGAAGATCCGATTGATACTGTCATGGGTATTGGCTTTGGCAACACCATCATCTTTCATTACCGTGGCAAGGTCGCGATCCTGTTTAGCGATCGGGGTCATAGCTGCATTACTCCATTGAGGTTTTTAATCAAGTCCCAACAATCTGATCGAGCGATCAAGTGATCGAGAAATATACAAGACATATTTGTATAAGTACCTCAGCATAATTAAAATCTCGATCTAAAACCTGCGGCGTACGCCGCAGGTTTTAGGGTTTTATATTTAATTAAGCCCATTTACTTATATTTATATATATTTCTCGATCAATTCTAATAAATATCAGACAGGCTTAGCAGGGCTGTAGCATATTTATTGCTAGAACGTAAATGTGGTGCGGATAACTCCTACCGTTGCCGTGGTATTAGTGCTCACGCCCTCAGGATTAAACACCCAAAAGATTCCAGGCGTAATACTAATGTTTGGGCTAACTCGGTAGCGGTAGAAGATTTCTAGATGGTAAGGAGTCGTATTCACCTTTCCTAAATCTGCGGAACCGCTCACGGATGTACGGTTAAGCGGCTGTCCAAATAGAATGCTAGCCGCGCTACCTTCATTGAATAGATCGTTGAAGGTTAAACCTGTAATCCAACTGGTGAAGGTGGTCGATGCTGAGGTATTGACTGCATCTGCAAAAATTACGGTTCCCCAAGTGTGGAACGTAATTTTGGGTGTGACTTTCCAAGCTAAATTACCGCCAATAGAATTAGCTCTAATTGAGGTAACACCGCTGGCATTAATCGACTCTGTCGCCGCAGTAACTAAGCCCGTGCCCAGAGTATTAGATTGGTGGTAAGTATTGGTATAGGTAATAGAAGCATCAAGATTGTCCGCAGGCTTAAATAACAACTGCACTAGTGCGATCGTCGAACCGCCAAATAGCCCTCCCTGTCCGCCGAGGGTGGCATCCGCAGGTCTAGAAGATCCATAACCTGCTTGGATTTTAAATCGATCTGTCACTTTCCAGTCAAAGGCAACTAGAGAAGATGTACCTGCAATCCGCATGAGGGGATCAAAGCGCCCAAAACGAGAGATAGAACCTTGACCATTACTGGCGACTGGTGAAAGCACGGTAAAGAATTCGTCTGGGAAACTGATGGGAGCAATGTAAAGGGTAACCTTGTTATCAAAAATCGGAAACTTATAATCGAGCAGACTCAGAGCAAAGGAATTGTCGATAAACGAAGTGGCCGGTCCAGGACCGATGCGGGCGGTGTTTGTACCTAGCGCCCCAGCCAGACTATTGGCAGTCGTATTGCTTGCGGCTGCAAGGTTATTGCTAGCTTCTAGACGGGTTCTTAGGAGATCTTTTCCCGTAAAGCTTGTATTGAGAACAAGTCTTGTACGATTCCCTAAGGTGAGATTGGAACTGACATTATTTGCGCCTCCGCTCCCCGCTGTGGCGGAGAAAATCACTTCTCCTGTAAGTTTTGTAGTGGTAGAAAATTGCTGCGCCTCTAACTTGGCAGTTTTGGCATCAAGGGCATCAACACGACCGCGTAAAATGGCAAGCTCTGCGGCAAATTCTTCTTGCAACTTTTGCAATGTGGCTAAATCAGCTTTGCTAACTTTATCCGCTAGCCCTGCGGAGATAATTTCATTAATTTTGTCAAGGCAGGCATTTAAGCCAGCAGCAAATTCATAACGGCTGGTAGCTTGTTTGCCACGAAAGGTGCGATCGGGATATCCTGCAATACAGCCGTAGCGCTCAACGAGAGATTGTAGAGCCGTGAAAGCCCAATCCGTTGGCTTAACATCGCTGAGCTGGGATACAGAAGTGACATTTTGGGCGAGTGGTTGGGGTTCAGCCTCTAGACGAATTTCCTTATAAGGATCGTTACTATTTGCCAGAGGTGTTTTTGTTTCTGCGTGCGTAAGACTTGGTGACACTACCAAGGTTGCGAAAAATGACAGACTAGCTAGAACATTGAATGGAGAGTTTTTAGCCTTAAACATCGAAGAATTAACCTCTGATACACCTAGTTTATAAGGGTAAACTTGTTAACCTTGGATGTCAAAGCAATATTTGGCTGATATTTTAATATTTGATTTTGTTTCTATTCTTTAGCTTTATCCTTAGATTTGCCAATGGGTAAAATATGTAAGAGCGAAGGAATAACTGAAATTACCACGATCGCTAAGGTGATCGGCAAGACATAGCGATCGGCATTAGGAATACTTTTTCCCAATAGAAAGCCTAGGATTGTTAGACCAAACGTCCAAAGCAATCCCCCCAATAGATTGTATTTAATAAATGTGGGATAGTGCATTTTGCCGATACCTGCCACTATGGGAGCAAAGGTTCTGACTACTGGCAAAAACCTTGCCAAGATAATTGTCTTGCGCCCGTGGGTTTCGTAAAAACTTTGTGCTTTCAGTAGATGCTTTTTGTGAAAAAAGCGTGAGTCTTCTCTATTGAATAACCTATAACCAAAGTGGCTACCCGTTGCATAACCAACGTTATCTCCTAATGTGGCGCATATAAAACAACCGACTATTAGCATCACTATATTCAACAATCCCTGCGAAGCTAAAAAACCAGAGGCAAATAGTAAAGAATCTCCTGGTAAGAAAAACCCAATTAATAGTCCTGATTCGGCAAAGGTGATCGCCCAGATCGCTAAATGTCCACCCCAGAAGCCCAGAGACTGTACTAATTGCTGTGGTTCTAAAAAGTTCACGCTTGCCTGTAGCCTCGTATAGAAATTTTTAAATATTCTAATTAAACATTCTAAATATATAAGT
>NZ_SELU01000081.1:0-22749 GCF_006861605.1 Pseudanabaena sp. UWO310
TTTTCTCAACCAACTTAGCGATCGCCTTACTACTAGACTTACTATCCGTCGCCACAAAAACACGATTGCCTTTAGTCACATCCGCCAGTAATTCCTGAATAATCGGCACATCGTTATTTGCCACAATAAACCGAGCGGGATAGCCTTCGGGTTGAAATTCGTTCTTAATCAAAAAGACATCAGAACCGTCTCCACGCAAAGCTTGGAGATAGTTCAAGCTAATATCTGAGAGATCGGCATCGGCAACAATTACCCGTCTGGCGACTTTTACCAAAATATGCAAACGGTATTAAATGACACGGCAATTGGCGGGGCGACAACGATCAACTCTGGGGTTAAATATGCTGTCGTTTACCAGATGACAGCTATTGCTGAAGCAGCTAGACGCTCATCCAGCTATAGATTTGACGATTGATCGCTAGTTGTCTCGACAGCTAGCGATCAGTAAAAATGACAGAGTTGATCGCTGTCGCCACTCGCCAATGCCGCTGTCGTTTGATATTCAACTCAAAAAACAGCCCAACCACTCAATCAAGAAATGCACCTGCTTATCCCCAGGAAGGAGAGCCAGACTCGTGATCTTAATTTTACCCTTCTCAAAAGAGAACCGATAATAGAACTCAATCGGGATCTTCGCATGAAGCAACTCCCAAAGCGAATCTGTCAACTTCGAGTCCAGAAACATATCGCGCCCATCCTCCGACGCATAAATGCGAAACACCCCAACCTTACGCGCCACTAATTTCAATTCCATAACCCTGAGCAACACCTGAGTTTCTTCAGGCAAAGCTCCATACAGACTTTCCCAAACCGCAGCCAACTTGAGAATCTCCTCCTTCGACTTCACCTTCGCCAAGGTCAAATAAGCATTAATCTTCGTCTCATTGTCCTCTATGTAAGTGTCAGGAATAAAAGCCACCAAACGCGGCAACTGAAGCTCAGTATCCGCAACTTCAGGCAAGATCTTTCCGCGCAACTCATTAATATATTCCTGTAGCAAATCCATGTACAGTGCAAAGCCAATCACATCCGCCTGACCCGACTGTTCCTCACCCAACAAATCCCCCAAACCACGAATCTCCATATCGCGCATCGCCAGTTGATAACCTGAACCAAGCCGACTAAACTCCTGAATCGCATCCAATCTCTTCTTAGCTGAATCCGTCAACTCAAGATTAGGCGGATATAGCAAATAAGCATGAGCCTGAATCCCCGCCCGACCAACGCGACCACGCAATTGATAGAGTTGCGCCAAACCCAACTTATGAGCATCCTCAATCAAAATCGTATTCACACGCGGGATATCCAAACCTGACTCAATAATCGTGGTACAAAGCAGGATATCCGCCTCATTGTTATTAAAAGCAACCATCGCTGCCTCTAACTCCGACTCCTGCATCTGTCCATGCGCGATCGCCAATCTCACCTTCGGTAACATTGCTTGCAAAGAAACAGCGATCGCCTCAATCCCCTCAATACGTGGCACAACGTAAAATACCTGACCACCACGATCTAACTCATGCCGAATTGCCGTTTTCACCAGAGACGCATCGTAAGCAGACAAATGGGTTTGAATCGATCGCCTTGAGGGAGGAGGAGTGGCAATCACACTCATTTCCCGCACCCCAGAAAGTGCTGCATAGAGAGTACGCGGAATCGGCGTAGCACTCAAAGTCAATAAATCCACATCCCCCTTCATCGCCTTGATGTTCTCCTTCTGCACCGTGCCAAAGCGTTGCTCCTCATCAATCACCAGCAAACCTAAATCGTGAAACTCAACATCCTTAGACAAAAGCTGATGCGTACCGACAATGACTTGAACTTTACCATCCGCAACCTGTTCTAAAACCTGCTTGCGCTCCTTCGCAGGGCGAAACCGATTCACAATATCTACAGTGAAAGGATAAGCCGCAAACCGAGTTTGGAGCGTATGAAAATGCTGTTGCGCCAGAATCGTCGTCGGAGCTAACAGAGCCACCTGCTTACCCGCACAAACCGCTTTAAAAATAGCCCTCACCGCCACTTCAGTTTTGCCAAAGCCGACATCACCGCAAACTAACCGATCCATCGGGCGATCGCTTTCCATGTCTTGCTTCACATCTTGAACTGCTTTGACCTGATCGGGCGTAAGTTGATAGGGAAAAGAATCCTCCATCTCCTGTTGCCAATCGCTATCAGGTGGAAAAGCATAGCCGACTAAATTTGCCCTGCGGACATAGAGTTGCAGTAAATCCCTTGCTAACTTGTAAATCTCCTTTTGGCATTTGTTCAGAGCGTTATCCCAAGCCTTTGTGTTGGCGATGCTATTTAACTTAGGAGGCTTATTAGAAGCACTGCGATAACGGGAGAGAATCTTCTCATTCTCTGGGGCGATCGCCACAGCAGTTTTCCCATCAGCAAACTCAACGATGTAATGCGGTTCCTTTTTTCCCTTCACTTCAATGGTTTCAAAGCGCGTAAACTTACCAATTCCATATTTACGATGCACGACATAATCGCCCACATTTAGCTCGTCAGAATTAACTGACTTAGCAGAAGTTATGTGTGAGGGATGCACAAAAGTTGGCGAGGCTAATAATTGCTGTCCAAATAACTCGCGATCGGTCAAGAGAGCTAGATTACAACTAGGCAAAACAAACCCTTGCATCTCTGACAGTCCCGAATATTTCAAAATGACTGGCTTACCAGCTTTCTGAATCCGTGCAATTGACTGTAAATCATCAGAATCACTGACAAAGTTAGCAATGCAGTCATACTCCTTGAGTAAAGTTGCCACGCGCAAAGGTTGCGCCGAAATCAGCGTGACTTGATATTCCGATTTGAGATATTCACGAATCAGCGCTGCCATCTGGTCAAACTGATGGGGAACTATGGGAATAGAGGAACTCCCAAAGTCAAAAATATTGGCTTTGGGTTTAAGCGATCGCTCGCTAAGTTGAAGCATCTGAAACTTCTTTGCCTCAGTCATGCACTTAGCAAAATCCCAATGCAGTTTCGGTGTATCTGCTTGCGATTGATTTTGATAAAGCTCATCCGCCGCTTCGTACCAGCGATCGCCATAGCTTTGACATTGTTCGGGTTCATCAATAGCGACAATAAAGTTTTTGGGTAAATAATTTAGTAATGTGGCTCTGTGAGAAGTAACAAACTCATGCAAATCGACAGGGGCGATCGCGATGCTGGATAGGTCAGTGAAGCTTTTAGGATTAGTGGGGTCAAACTCTCTGATTTTCTCGACAGTACCGCGATTACAGCTTAGACGCACTGGTAGATTTCGATTAACTGGAAAAACTTCAAAACTAAATCCTTTGCGGCTCCATTGTTTTGATTCCTTAACTTCTTTAACTTCTCCATATCCTAATCTTGCCAAAGCAGAAGCTAGTAATTTAACCGATTGCGAATCGCCGATATTGAGATAGATGCTATGTTTTTGGAATACTTGAGTGGATGGTAGATGGGGCTGTAGCGCTTTAATGGTGGTAGCGATCGCTAAGTTAGGCTGTGGTTTCGCAAGCAGTTCCGCTAATATCTCGATCCTTGTCCAAGCGGTTTCTAAATCGATTTGGGCTGATTCGTAGGGAAATGTATCAAGGGGTTGGTATAGATAGACGCGCCATGACATTGACTGGAGTTGTAAAGCCCATCGGGTTGCTTCTTCGACGGTGGCAGTGACGATGAGTAATGGTTTGGTTTGTTGTTGACAGAGGTGGGTGCTAATCAGTCCTTTGCCTAAGCGTGATAGTCCTGATAGGGATATGCTTTTGGCTGTTTTCAGTTTCTCGCCTATTTTTGTGGCGATTGGCGATCGAGCTATATTCTCAAGGACTGCTGTGAAGGTCATGTTGCTTAACGAAGTTTTTAGAGTACTGGATATTTCCCAATACTAATGAGTTGTTCGCGTTCGATAACACGTTCCTGAAGGTTAAATTGGAGGATTTTAGCAGTGACACGTCCTTCAGGAGTGAGGGGGAGAATGTTTCCTCCTTCTAGGCGAAAGTGAACTGACCACTGCTGAATACGGGGATTAAAAAATGGGGTTAGCTGCTTTGTTTCAGGATCGATGGAACCGAGGTCAGTGCCTTTGAAACGATTGCAGCAAGGACAAGCTAAAGCTAGATTTTCGGCTTCGGTAATGCCATCGTGTTTTTCAGCAATGATATGTTCTATTTCAAAAGTAAAGAATGATGCTGCTTGAGGATATCGACAATACTCGCACTGTTCTTCAGCGCGTTGGGTGACTAGCCGACGCAGGGGAACTGATACATAGCTCATGCTGATTTCTGTAATTGTTTATATGCATGGGCTTTAGCTAGTCTTACCCAATGCTCTAAGAGTAAGTAGCGATCGAGTTCAGATTCTTCATTTCGGGAGAGGCTTCCAGATTTGTTGCGTTCGAGTAGTTCGCGCATCCGCGCTTGTAAGGCTGGTGTGGGACGGATGGCGAGGATCGATTCAGGACTGGGTTGACTGGCTAGAATCTCGACAATTTGGCGATCGTCTTGGTAAGAGATTGTTTCTGTGCTAGGAATTTCTTCAAGTAGGCGATCTAGGGTTTCAGGGAGTCGATCGCCTAATCTTTGTAGTTTTTCGCCGAGGCGATCGGGGACTTCTAGGATAATTTGCATGGTTTGTGATTTGGAGATTGTGAGTTGTGTTTATTGTAGCAAGGTTGTTATGAGCGATCTGGTGATATTCTCTAGGACTGCTCTGAAGGTCATGGGTTGGGACTAAATATTTTCTATTCTAGTTAAAATACAATCCCTTCATAGAGAAGCTCGATCGCAAACTCAAATTCAAGACTTGATAAGGTAATTGTATCGCCAGCAATATAGGGATAATACAGCCACATTCTGCCTTCGCCGCGTGCATAGCGTTCTACTGATATTTTGTCAGAATTGATGAGTAGATATTCTTGTAAGCTGGGGATGGTGAGATAGTTGGTAAATTTCTCGCCGCGATCTCTGGCACTAGTTCCAGGAGAGAGAACTTCGGCAATTATGGTCGGACTTTGGATGAATTTACGGGCGTTGAGATCTTGAGGATCGCAACTGACGACGACATCGGGATAGTAATAGGGGCTATTGGTCGTAACTTGCACTTTGACATCGGCGACGTTGATGCGACATCCACGCGATCGCACTTGGGGATATAGGGTTCTATAGAGGTTGAGGGTAATGTCGTTATGGGCGAGTGTGCCGCCTGTCATGGCGAATACTTCACCATTGATGTATTCATGGCGTAAATCTTGCTGGGGTTCCCATTCAAGATATTCTTTTATGGACATTCTGGGGGGTTGTTGAGATATGGCAAGCATATTTTTCTGGTTTGCCTTAGAGGTTGACTGTTAGGGATATTTTCTTTGATCGCTCTGTAGTTTTTCGCTGAGGCGATCGCTGACTTCTAGGATGATTTGTATCGATACTCCTATTCCTATAAACATGGGAGTTATCTTCATTGTATCAAAAGCTTTATGGACAGCCACCTAAAATCTGCTGGATAATTGTTCGGAGTTGTTTCCAGACAATTTCTCCTTTAAATTGCTCGAAAAAGTTGGTGGGTTGGTCGTAGAAGTACAACTTTTGTTGACTCAGTTCATAAACTGCGGGGATTTCGTACCAGAGCATATCTACGCGGAGGTCAAATGGATTTGTTGTTTGGATAGAAATTCTGGTTTCTGGATCTAGCTCATCAACGATCGCGATCGCAAAACACAAATGAGTTGGCACTCTAAAATTATAGAAAGCTTGTCCTGCTGCATCTGGGCTAACTGATTTTCTAGAATACACCATTGATTGAGCCGAGAATTGCTGTAAGGTTGGCATTTTTAGGTCTGAGAATTCAGAGAAGAAAAAGAATGCTTCTCCTCGCATTCCTAATCCTGCTTCAAAGTCTTTGATTTTGGCGATGTAGTTAAATTGGATGCTGTTATGTGTGACATTTTGGACGATGTCTAAACATCCTTTTTGTTTTAATTTTGCCAGTGTTGTTTTAAAGTATTGTTCTAGGGTTTGGCGATCGCGACAGGGTGTTTCGGTTTGCAGATAGTCTTCTTTCTTTTCTGTGTTTTGAAAATTGCGAATTGCCTGAATTAAGGCTTGGATGGATTCTTCGTTCCACGAGATATAGTTGCGATCGCCTATGTGGATATCTTTCCCTTCACCGATATTGACATTATATTTACCAAGTTGTTGTTTGGTTTGGCGATCGCTCCATCCTAGTATTTGACATAGGTTAGCTATGTCAGTATCTGTGTGCTGACCTTTGGCAATACGATCAAGAATATCAATTAGTTCATCAGACATTGGTGTGATCGCTCTTACCTTGATGGGCGCACAACTCTAATAAGTTTACCTTGTAGAGATTCCTGAGTAGCGATCGCTTCATTAATTCGAGTTGCCATGCGAGGGCGATCGCTGTCGTTGGTAGAGACAATAATTCCAAAATGCTCGGAACTAGTGCGATGTAATTTGATAAAGTCTAGGCGATTGATGGTGACGACTGCCCGATTGTTACTAATTGCAAAGGCTAATACTCGATCGTCAGGAATGCCTAAGTTTGCATTACCAGCTTCTTGGACTGTCAAAACGTCATGTCCCATATTCCGAAGTAGTTGGCTGACTGCTCGTGGAAATTGCTCGTCTGCATATAGTCGTGCCATTGGTTAGGCTGCCTCGTTATTTGCAAGGATTACTGCTGCAATTTCTTCGGGATAGGCTTCGGCATAAGTCCATGCATTGACCAGATCGGCGGCGGTGATGTGGGGATAGTCTTGTAGTAGTTGGGCTTCGGTGATGCCAAGTTGTTGGGCTTCGACTAGTAACCAAACTGCTATTCGGGTTCCTGCAATGCAAGCTTCTCCTCCGCAAACGCCTTCTGTTTTGGTGATGCCTTTGCCGCTTTTGCTTAGGGTTTTGGTAAGACGTTGGACGATCGCTGCTCGGTCGGCGAGTGATATGTTAAGAAATTGATGTTCGATTTCTTGAATGGTCATGGCGATTTCAGTTGATTAGAACTATGTTTATTGTAGCAATCTGGTGAAGGGTGATCGCCTTGTCATCTCATGGTTAAGTGGATAGGCGATCGCAATCTCTTCTAGCCTATTTCGGTTTAAGCTTCTGAATTTTATCTCTTACCATTTTGACATTACTTTTTTCATTAGAATCTCTTTCAAAGTAAAAAAGTGCTCTTTCTAAATTAATAAGAGCTTGTTGTTTATCACCTATAGCCATATATAATTCTGCTCTACCGTAGTAAGGATAAGGATCTTCTCTGTTAAGACTTATTCCATAGTCATAGTCTTTTAAAGCTTTTTTCATGTTTTCATCGCTTTGAGTTTTTTCCCATATTCTTCTATTAGCTTCACCCCTAAGATGAAGATAAAATACAAACTCTTTCAGGGATAAATTATTGTCTTTGTTATCTTCTAATGCTCTGTTAAAATCAGAGATGGCAAGTTCATAATCATAGTTTCTTAAATATATCTTACCTCTTTTTGCATAAGCTTCGTAGTAGTTTGAGCGAGAGTCAATGGCACAGGTATATTCCTCAATTGCCTTCTGTAAGTTATACCCTTTTTCCTCCTCATCCCCACGTTGTAAATAGATTTCAGCTTTTATTTCTGGTGAACATTTAGTAATATTACTAGTTGTTATAGATTTACCAATTAAGAAAATTGCTATAAAAATGGCAAAAATAATTATTCTTGATTGAAAGTCTTTTTGTCTTTGTAGGTCGATTTGCCTTTGCTGCTGAAGTATAAATTTTTCTTCAGCTTTTTTACGTTCTTTCTCTAATCTTTTTGCTTTTTGTATATCTTCATAGATTCTTTTGCTCAATTCTATTATCGCAGTTTCAATATTAAAAAATGCATCTTTTTGAGGTTTAAAGCTACGAATAGATCTTTCTTTTGTTGGAATATAGCTCAAGTCATAGAAGCTTTTTCCAATCCAAGAAGTATCATCAATTTTAATGGGAATTACTGAGTTTTTTGGCTTGTATTTTATGGCTAAATCAGCATATTTACTCCAACTAGGTGTACTACATGAATTAACACTAACAAGTAAAAAAACTATATCCGCATCATTTATATCATTCTCAAAATAAGATGTATTAGGATGCTCATGGGATATAACCTTCATGCCATAGCGATCTGAGGGAACATGAAGATGCTTTTTTATCTCTTCAAAATATTTCTCATCTGTTTTTGCATATATAAATACAGCTTTCATATTTCTATGCTTTTTAAAGATAAGTCATTTTATCCATTTTGACTTTTTAGTTTATTTATCTCACTTCTAATTTCACTGGCTATATCATAATAAATATTACTTTTTCTTACTTTACTAGAACCAATAGATTTCCGATCACGCGGCAGAGGATTTAGATCCCTATACGGTTGTCCCTCCCAATGACACTCTTCAACAAGAATAGGAATAATCTTAACTTTTGCCTTCTCTAAATTGAATTGCCTCATTATTATATTTACTTCTTCACGATGTTCGGGAGAAATAATAAAATCAGTGCTAACAAGCAATAAAATTATATTTGCTTTTTGCAATTGTTCTTTTCGTCCATCGCTAATTTTTTTTCCTAGAGGAATTTTATCTGTATACAATATTTCAATACTCCCTTCTGTTTCTAGGTCGCGAAGTCTTTTTTCAATTTCTTTTAATGTTTTCTCATCTTGCCGACAACCAGAGAAGTAAATATAAACAGGTTTATTTTTAGGTAGATTCATTGACTTTGGCTGAGATATTAATTTATCAGGCTTTCCATGATTCAAATTGGCACTAAAAATTTTATCGGCGATTACTCGAATTATTTCGTCATTTAATTCTAGGTAAATTTTATCGCCAATGTGTATATCTTTTCCATTACCAATATTGACGTTAAATTTAGCAAACTGTGTATTAACTTCGCGCTCACCTGATTCTAAAAATTGTCGTAGAGTTACCTTATCAGCGTCTGTAAACTGACCATTAGCAATGCGATCAAGAATAGCTGTTAATTCATTATTCACGAAATTTATATGAAAACTAAAATTTGCGAATCTCTTTTACCGTAAGGTCGCTGCCAACTTGGACATTTTCCAATCCCTTCTACACTTGATTTTTATGTAAAGTGCGATCGCCATCATAAAAATTATCACCAATATGTAACCCCTGCACCTCATTAATATTTGTGATAAATTTTCCCTTCTGAACAATCTTATCAGCAATCTTATTAACCTTCTGTCTCACCTCAGACTTCACATCATCCCAGCCCTTCTCAGGCAAACCATTACCACCCCGCAACAATGCGATCGCAAAATCACCCGTATCAAAATCGAAATGCGGTGTTTGGTCGCGATCGTAAACCTGTCGTGTCGTCTCAGGCACGGACTTACCCAAATAATTCATCAAATTAGAAACCCGCACCACGCGATCGCCCTCTTGATTACCCGCCCCCTGCAACCCCTCCAAAAAGTGAAACGTATAGATACTTAGGGATTGATCCTTGAGAATCCATGACTCCTGATGCCCCTCCGAAGAAGTAAACACAACTCTACCCTTACCGCGTTTGAGATCCTCAATTAACCCCTTAGAAAACGCCACACGCTCAAACCCATCAAACTCATCCATTAACTCAGCATCAGCATCCTTAGAAGTTGCCATTCCCGCCGCATGACAGCTATCAATCACAACCAACAACCTCTCAGCCTCAATCTCGCGTATTGCATTTGTAAATACTTCAGCCGACAATGCCGACTCAGCCAACTTAGTAGGCTTTACATCATGCTGTAGCAAATAGTAGCGATTATCAGATTTATCAACCCATCCATGTCCCGAATAATAAACGATCGCCGTAGCCTCACGGTCAGATTCCATCTTTCCCTTCAGCCAACTCAAACCCTGTAAAATCCCATCACGAGTAGCTTCAGCATTATTCAGTACCCGAATCTGCTCTTGAGGATAACCACAAAGATCGCGATCGGTTAGCGCCCCATAAATCGCTTGTGTATCCTTAACCGTTACAGGTAAAGATAATGGATGGTATTTTGACTCGCCCACACCGATCAACAAAGCATAGCCATGATTAAACGTTTCAGCCATCATCTTTGACCCATCAACTAGCTTTTATTTTAAACTAAATCAACGTAGAATAGTACGTACATCTATAGCTATTCTCCAAAAACAATCATTACAATTTTCCCACACGCTCACATAAAACTGTTGACCCAAAAACTATGAACTCCATTTACTCAGATGAACTAGTCACAGCCACCGAGCTAAACCGTCAACCAGGCAGAGTCTTAGACAAAGCCCTAGAACATCCCATCACCATTACCCGCAACGACCAATCCTTTGCCTTGCTGCGCCGAGAAGACGTAGCTCTATTTGTAAAAACCGCCCAACATAGCCGCGAAATTGTCGAACTTCTCAATACCGCCTTCCGTTTATTGCTAAACCAAAAAATTGGCGCAGAGCATCCCTATGGTTGGCTTGGAGCATTTGACGCAGACGAATTGAATGAATTTATTAACGAAGTGATCTCAGCCTATCGCTCAGTTGCCTTACAAGAAACAAAAAATTTCGACAAAGCATGGAATGAACTAGAAGCAATTATCCATGAATGGTATGAGAGCGCCTTAGCAATAACAAATCCAGACTTAGAAGCAGCCTTTACTCAAATCAAGCAATCTTGATATGTCAGAAAACATCACCGAAGAGATCAACGAAAATATTGAACCACCAGAAGTAAAGCTGACAACTCCTGATTCACCTGAGACTTCTAATGCACCCAAAATAGAAACTATTTGGCTAGTAGTAGCTAAAGATCGTCGCATAAATCGAGATTGGGAAGCCCTGATCCAGAGAAATCCTGAAAACGCCAGACGTTGCTACAAAGACCTACAGACAGCACCAATAACGAGACAGCCTGGACGGGTATTTCCGTTAAAAGGCAAAAAATATAGAGGCGTATGGGAATATGAAGTGACTGGGGGAGATAGAATATTTTACGTTCCCGATGAAACTCAATTAAAAGTAGTTGTTTTCTATGCTGGAAAGCACATTCAACCTGCTCCAATACCTTAGCCCTGCTTATCAAGACAACTTTTTAGGACTAGGCTTAGCCACTTTACCCGATCGCTTGGGCTTTCTCTGAGAAGTATTCTTCTTCTTACCCGATGAACCTTTACCCAAATTCGGCTTAGCCGATTCATCCAAATCTCCAAACTTCTTCGACCACCACTTCTCCTGAGAAGACCAGAAAAAGACCACATCCGCATGATCCTTGCGTTGACGCGCCTGAACATCCGCACACTTCAACATCACCTTATCCACACCATCTTTATGGTAGGGAAACTTAGCCAAAGGCTTGCCACAAACAGGACAAGCAAAACTAGTAACCTCCGTTGTTGCTGCACTCTCTCCCTTCGGTTGAGGAATCTCCCACTGATTACGGCGATCGCTCCAAAACATCACCAGATTCTCACAGCCATGCTCACACTTGAGAAAATGACCACCACTCACCTTCTTAGAAGGAATCTTACTGAGAGGATGACTACAAGCAGGACAAGCCACATCCGAAAGCTCATTTTTGCGATTACTTGGCTGTAAATCCGCACCGAGATTCGTATAAGCCCGCGCCAACATCGGCTGAAAATAGGACTGATGCCAACCAATCAAATAGCTTTGCCACTCCAACTTACCCACCGAGATTTCATCCAAAGTCGTCTCCATCCCTGCGGTAAAATCGGCTCTGAGCAGATCGGGAAAAGTTTTATGCAACACATCATCCGTAGACATTCCCAAAGCCGTAGGTTCGAGAACCTTACCCTTGAGTAACACATAAGTGCGATCTTTAAGCGTCTTGACGATCGCCGCAAACGTACTCGGTCTACCCACACCCTGACGCTCTAGTACCTGTACCAACTTCGCCTCGCTATACCGCGCAGGAGGTTGAGTTTGTTTCTGCGTAAAACCTGCATTTGCCAAAGCCAAAGTCTGACCGCTCGTTAACGCAGGAATATGTTTATCCTTACTCAAATCATTCCAATAGCGCGTATAACCCGCAAAGGTGAGAATACTACCCCTAGTTTGCCAGAGCGTCGAACCAGCCTGAATAATCACCCGACTTTTCTGAATCAAAGCATTCGCACATTGAGAAGCAACGGCTCTGCGCCAAATTAACTCATAGAGTTGATGCTGTTTAGCACTGAGATGGTCTCTCACCGTTTTCGGAGTAATACTCAAATAGGTAGGACGAATCGCTTCATGGGCGGATTGAGCAGTTGCCTGTTCGCGATGACGAGTAGTTTTTTTAGGGACGTTATCAGGATCGTGTTTCGATAGCCATTCCTTTACCTCAGCACAAAACTCAGGAGCGAGACTCGTGCTATCAGTGCGGTGATAGGTAATCAATCCCTTGCGACCGTTCGGCAAATCAACACCCTCGAACAACTCTTGAGCCACCTTCATCGTCTCTTCAGGTGATAGTCCCAATCTTACAGAAGCCGCTTGCTGGAGCGAACTGGTAATAAAAGGCGGCAACGGGGATTTTTGAGCAGTGACACCCGTAGCTTCGCGAACGACATGGGGATGATTACGCGCCACTTGAATAATTCGGGCTGCTTCCGCTTCCGACAATACCCGTTTTGACTCCACCGTAGATTCCGCATTCACTTCTGCTGCATCATCGGTAACATCTTGATCGTCAAGCACAGGTTCAATCTCACTACTACCCGCATAGAAAGCTGTGAATCCTTCAGCATATTCCGTCCACACCGACCAGTAAGTAATCGGCACAAAAGCAGTAATTTCCCGTTCGCGCTCACAGACAATATGCAAAGCCACCGACTGCACCCGACCCGCCGAACTACCGCCACTAGTACGACGCACGAGTGGTGAAACCTTAAACCCAATCAACCGATCCAAGCATTGTCTCGCTCTCTGAGCCGAAATCAGGTTCAAATCTAACTGATGAGCATTAGCGATCGCAGCTTTAACCGCCGTGGGCGTAATCTGGTTATAGACAGCGCGTTTGGGATTACGCAGATGCAGTTGCTGTTGTAAATGCCAAGCAATCCCCTCACCCTCGCGATCGCCATCGGTAGCCAGCACCACCTCTGAAGCATTCTTCACCGCAGCCCGAAGTTTAGCGACTACCTGTTGTCCTTTACCTTCGGTCAATTGGTAACGACATTCAATTTTGTTGGTATCTTGATGCATCGTAAAGCCCAAGCTATCTTCACCATCTTTGGCAAGTTCCGTAAAGTGGCCAAAGGAAGCTTCCACTTGCCATTCACTACCGAGGATTGCTTGGATGGTTTTGCACTTGGATGGAGATTCAACGAGTAATAGCTTTTTCATATTTTTATACCTGAGTAAACTTTATCTTGAATCTGACTTAACTTTCATTTCTAGGATTGGGTTATACTGTCATCCCAGACTAACAGCTAATTTATGAGTGATCTAATCGATTCCTATCAGCAATTAATCGATCGCATTGGTGAATGCTTGACACAGGGGCAACAACGCGCCTTTGAGCAGGTTAATACGCTTTTGGTAGAAACTTATTGGCAAATTGGTCAGTACATTGTGGAGTTTGAGCAGAAGGGGAATGAGAGAGCGGAATATGGTTCAAGGTTGTTAACTCAATTATCACGGGATTTAAAAACAGCTTATGGCAAAGGATTTAGCCGCCGTAATGTCTTGGATATGCGCCGCTTTTATGTTAGCTATCCAAAATGGCAGATGGTGTCTGCCAAATTAGGTTGGTCGCATTACACGGAGCTTTTGGCGATTTCGGATGATTTAGCGAGATCGTTTTACGAGCAGCAATGCATACGCGATCGCTGGAGTGTGAGGGAATTAAAGCGCCAGAAGGATTCGGCTTTGTTTGAGCGAGTTGCCATGAGTAAGGATCGGGCAGAGATTTTAGCCTTGGCTCAGAAAGGACAGATGATCGAGTCAGCACAGGATGTGGTGAAAGATCCCTATGTGTTTGAGTTTTTGGATTTGCCAGATCGCAATTACCATGAGAGTGAATTAGAAAATCGGTTGATTGTACAGTTAGAGAAGTTCTTACTAGAACTGGGGAAAGGATTTGCATTTATCGGACAACAGTACCGAATTACGTTAAACAATACGCATTTTTATGTCGATTTAGTGTTTTATCACCGTATTTTGAAATGTTTTGTCTTAATTGACTTAAAAACAAGGGCGGTGCGGCATGAAGATATAGGACAGATGAATATGTATCTAAACTATTTTCGCGCCGAAGAGAATATGGAAGATGACAATGAGCCGATTGGAATTGTGTTGGCGCGAGATAAGGATGAGATTTTAGTGGAGTATGCCACGGGAGGAATTTCTAATCAGCTTTTTGTATCGAGATATCAGCTTTATCTGCCCAATGTTGAGGCTTTAAAGCAGGAGCTAAGGAGGCTTTTGGAAGAGAGCGATCGCTCTGATTAACTTGTGTTGTGCATGATACAAGCCTCAGTGGGTAATTGAAATTTAGTAAACATTGCTATTTCTGATTTTCAAGAGGTTTGGTCTGCTGTGCATTTAACAGCTCCACGGCTCTGGCAATATTTGCCGCATCAAGATCGGTAACATGGGATTCTATGACCATACCCTGCAACTCAACCAGAATCGGATTAACAGGACGATCCTTTGCATTCAATGTCATCGTATCCGAAGCTTTCTCTAAACTGAACTTGTAATTCCCCTTGCCATCAGGACGTTCAAAGATAAGGTGATTGCCATCATCTCTGCCTTTTACTTGCAACAGTTCGCGACAATCCCGCGCCAGTTTGAGATCTCGCTCTGCATCAGTAACTTGATTAGGAGAACTGGGAATCTCAGAATTTTCAACATCATCAGACTTATTGGTAGAGGTATCCTTACGCAGATTTCTCAAACCATCAAACATTGACAGAGCCAAATTCTGAATCTGCGTTGCATAATTGATTTGGGGTTGTTCTGAAGTAACAGCATTCACCCGTTGAGCATCAGCCGTACCCGAATTAGGATCGCTACCTTTGCTCCGTACCTGAGAAGATTGCCACTCTTTATCAAAGACATCATCTTTGTCCATCATCGTTAAATCCGTTAAATTACTAGAAGACATTTCTCGTTCAGTGATCGCTAAAATATGGACGCTATGCAGTTCAACAACTTGGTTAAACACAGCCATGAACTGAGCCATATCCAGATCTGGATTCGCAGTAATCATCGCCTTTACCTAACGCTCCAAATCAGGGCTGGATTGTTCTAACATCGGCTTAGGTGAATTCATCCGTTGGAATGCTTGCTGGAAGTTTTTTAAATCAGTGGGTGTCATAGCATTAAGAGAGATTTGCCCTTGCATAGTCCGCAAAATATCTTCGCCAGTATGGTTGTTGACAATGGTGATATCACCATCCTGATTCCTTTGGAAATTATAATACTCACCCTTGAAAGACTCCTGACCAGTCTCATTAAGGACATTTTCCACGACCACCACACCCCTAGCCCCAGCAGGAGCGAGATCTCCCAGCTTATCGATCGCCGCTAGATAACCCTGATTCTGAGTCAAACTCGCAATATCCACAGTGGTTGTTTTGAAAGCAGTTTTAGTAAAGTCAATCTGTTGGTCAACAGTAGTCCTATCCTCCATAAACACAGCCCGATTGCTTTGCAGTTCAAACTTAGCGATCGCTTCACCATCAAGATTAGAAATCTCATAGAAATTATCCTGAGACTGAATGCGATAATTTTCCGCCTCATACTTGCCATCGACACCCAATTTGGCAACTAGGGCAACCGACACCGCCGCCATCAACTTTTGGGTGTATAGGACATTTTAAGTGATTTTTCTTGCTATCATGGTCTAAGTTTGCTCACTGAGCTTTCATATTTGATTTTTCCATAACCTGAAAGCATGAAACTAAAATCCATCTCATTTGAGAACTATAAAGCTTTTTATGAAAGGCAAACAATTCAACTAAAACCAATTACTGTTCTAATTGGAAAAAATAGTTCTGGCAAAAGTTCTATTGCCAAACTATTTACTTTGCTTGAAAATTCGCTAATGACTAATAATGATGAACCGTTACTATTAAAGAATAACGGAGTTGAATTAGGTGAAGATTTTGAGAATCTCTTCTTTGGAAATAAATCAGGAGGTTATTTAAATTTTAAGATCTCGTTTGAGAACAATTTAGAAATAGAAATTGGACTGCGAGAAAAATCCACTAAATTCTCGAAACGTGGCTATGGCTTAGAAATTTATGAATGGAAGTATAAGAGCGATTCTCTAAACCTTGAGCTAGAACTCAATAATGATGATTACTTTGATGCGATTAGTGAGAATCATTATGAAGTTAATTTTAAGGGATTTATTCCTAATCAAATCATAAATAAAGTGACTAACGAAGATTTAGTTGAAAAAATTAATTTGGAGAATATAATCATTGACGTTGATTACATCGGACCGTTTAGAATTTTACCTGATAGATATTTCTATTTAACTGGACAAACACAGTTTAGAGACACAGGAATTAAAGGAGAAAATGCTTACGCCATGCTTGGTATGAGTCAAGTAAAGGAAGAAAACAAATTGTGTCAAGATGTTGGGGAATGGTATCAAAAATACTTTGATGGTTGGGAATTAAAAGTAAATAATACCGACAAAAAACCACTTGTTCAAATTTTACTTTCTAAAGAAGATATGGACATTAATATTGTAGATGTAGGACAAGGTATGAATCAAGCTTTGCCACTAGTAGTTCGTGCTAACATTAAAGATAGACCTAATTCTATAATTGTTTTAGAACAGCCAGAGTTACATTTACATCCTGCTGCACATAGTGATTTAGCAGAACTGTTTGCAAGATCGGCTAAAGATAACAACCAAACTTTTATCATTGAAACACACTCTGAAAATATGCTTTTGCGTTTTCGCAAGTTAGTAGTTGAAAATGATTTTGGATTTACGCAAGATGATCTAGTTGTGTATTGGATAGAAGATGCTGAATTGAAGGGTAAAGAACTTCGTGAAATTACTGTTGATGAAGAAGGTGTTTTGAGTGACTGGCCCGATGGTATTTTTAATGAAAGTATGAAAGAGATTCTAGAAATACAGAAAGCAGTTAAAAAGAAAGTTAGAAATAAACATGATAATTTCATTTAACCCTAAGATAATTCGAGACCAAAGCTCTGAAATACAGGCAAAGCTCGCTAAAATATTTATTCTTTTTCTTGAAGATAATCATCTCATTGATATAAGTAGTATTGATGATATCTTTTTCGACGATCAAAACAAGTATGTTTTTGATCAAACTTTTATAGCAAAGAAATACTTATCCTATTCTGACAATCAAAATCTGAAAGAATATATTTGTAATATTCGCCAATCTATCACCAAATTACATAGACAATATCTCACTAAACTAGTTATTGGAAATGATTTGGGTGAAATACATCCTGATGATGCTTATAGAATTCTTAAAGAACGTTCAATTGTTATTGTTGAAAACAATCCTAACGATTGGAAGTTTATACGCGGAATCATAGATAAATATCAGTCATTCGGAAAGCGAAAGAATATATATAAATTAATCAAAAAATCATTAGATTCAGATTCTCATTATTTAACTTATGATCATGCTGGAGGTAGTGGAATACAAGCTCAAATTGAAAGTTGGGTAAATGGTATTTACCACAATATTTATAATTTCAAATTAATGGCTCTTTTTGATAGTGATAAAAGACATGCAAATGACTTTAAACAAGATTATAAAAACCTTCTTGCATATTTAAAAGCTAGGAGTATTAGTAACCCTCCAGCAGAAAATGATTTGATTTATGAAGAAAATGATTTAATCGTGTGGCATATGCTTTTCAAAAGATGTATTGAAAACTATATACCTTTAGATATAATGATCATGAATATTACAGACTTAACTGATGATCACAAAGCCAATCTCAAAAGCCTATCTCCATCTGATGCAGATTTTGTCCAATATTATAACCCTGAAGGTAAATCTAGGAACTATTATATTAGTATAGGAAAAAACAAAGTTAAAGATCAATTTCCTAGTATGTTTCTTTCAGATTTTGCTCCTAATGAACTAGAGAAAAGGTGCAGTCATCATCAAGTTTCAATTTTACACTCTGACGGTACAACAGAAAGGATTTCAGAAATCGAACAAATTCTACTTAAAATTGCAAAAATAATATGAATGATAGAATTACCGTTAAGCCTGATGACATATATCTAGAGGATCTTTTAGAAGATATAGCTAAAGGAGTTTATAAAATACCTAAGTTTCAGAGGGAATTTGTTTGGAAATCATCACAGATGATTGAGTTGTTTGACAGTATATTGAAAGGATATCCTATCGGTAGTTTATTATTTTGGAAAACTGAAGGCTATAAAACAAAAAATGAAATAGGTCCATACATAATAGAACAGAAAAGCAATGAGATTAGATATGTTTTGGATGGATTTCAAAGAATATCAACATTGTTTGGAGTGCTAATAAATCCCAAAAACGTTGACAAGGTAAATAGCTCTGAGCTTAACAATTTCTCAATCTTTTTTGATGTTAAGGACAACAGCTTTAACTTTATTAGAAGCAGAAAAAATGCAGATATTTTTTCGATTCCTTTATATAAAATATATGATAATCGTGAAATGTTTAATTATATTCGCGAACTAGATAAGGAAGATATTTCTGAATCTGACAAAAGCAATTATTTTGAAATGGTAAGAAATCTACATGATATTTTACATAAATATAAGTTGCCATATGTAGAAATAAGAGGAGGAGATATAAAAAGTGCTGTAGAGATTTTCTCCAGAGTAAACTCAAGAGGTACTGAAATATCCGAGGATTTTATGCTGTCTGCACTTAGTTATAATATAGAAACAGGATTTCTACTAAGCGATTCAATTACTGAGTTTCTTAATAGTTTAAATCATTATAACTTTGAAGAACTTAAGAGAGATACAGTTCTAAATTGTATCTCTAATGGGATCAATGGAAAGATTTATTTTGATGTCAAAATTGAAGATTTAGTACATAATTCAAATTTAGAATTACTGGTAAACTCTACCTATGTATATATAGTAAAAGCAGTTGAATTTCTATACAAAAAATTATTTATAATTGATAGTCGATTATTGCCTTACCCATCTCAACTAATTTTTATAGTTGAATATTTTAAAATACACAATAATATTACCAACGAACAGGCTGAAGCACTAAAAAAGTGGTTTTGGACAACAACGTATTCAAATTACTTTACTGTATATTCTTTAAGTCAACAAAGAAGTGCTTTTAAGATTTTCTGTGAATTTGCTAATGGTAAACATCCTGATGGAATATATAGAGTTAATATTGATGTATCTTTTGCAACAGCTAAGTATCCAGATAAGTTGAATTTTACTGGAGTAAGACCAAAAGCTTTACAACTATTTTATTTAAACTCAGTTGCTGGAGATGAGGAAATTCAAGATAGAGAAGGAGTAAAAGAGATATTTATTTCTTCAAAAAAAGATAGAACCCCTGCTAATATTATAATTAGATTGTCATCTGAGTTTGAAGAAGATCGTGATAAAAAGCAAACCAATAACTTTATCGAGAACTCTTCAATTAATGTCTTAGAGAAACACTTTATAACGCAAGAAATTCTTGATTTATATAAACAGGATAGATTTGATGAATTTATTTTAGAAAGAGAAAAATATTTAAAATCAAAAGAACGACAGTTTGTTGCCGATCTTGGGATTAAATATACGGAATAGTTTTTTTGTTTTCATATTTCCGCAGGTGCAGCCAGATTGCCATAACTGCCAATACTTGCCAAGCGCTGCCATTCGTCGGCGGGATTTTTAACTTCAGGTGGACTAACGGAAAAGTTCCGTGGGGGAAGCATTACAGGAGTTGGTTGTGACATCACTTGTCGCATCGGTATTGGCTCAAGGGGTGGAGCCGATAGATTTCTCATAGGTGAGGCGGTTGGGAGATCGGCGGACTGGACGGGATTGGCTTCTAACTTGTCTTTGGAATCAACTTTAGAAGCCAATGCATCTGACTTGGGTAGATTGCTTGGACGCAGCGTTTTCGATTTACCCGCCGAAAGCTGACTGCCTAAAGCTAAATCCGTCTTGAACTTAGCAATTTCGGCATCCTTCGGATTGGCGGTCGAGGTAAGGGCAAGCTTTTCATCATTGGATTTAGCCGTTAATGGCTTGGCACTAGATGGCGACATAATGCTATTCATGAATAGCCCTACCAGCAAAAATCCTAAAGACCCGATCCCACCCACCAAAGCCATCTTAGAAAAAGGACTGCCAACAATACCCCTAATTGTCCGATGTTGCTCTGGATCTGGGTCTTCACTAAAATTATCTATTCCCAAGCCCGCATCATTGACAACGGGTTGAAATCCAGTTAACCGAGCAAAATCAATCTCATCGGTTACGCTTGCTGATTGTGGTTCTTGAACTTCGGTAATCATCACAACTCCTTCAAGTATCGACAGGGAAAAGTTATTTCAAATCATTTCTAGTGAGATCCCGCATGGCATAGATTTCTAGCCCAGAGGATCTCACCTTGAAAATGGCTTGCTCCAGAGGTGAAGCATCGGCTTTCAGATTCGGCACATCGATCGCCTGAATGAAGATTTCCTTATTGAAGGGAACCGATTCGCCAACTTGATTAAGGGGACTGAAAGTAACCAGATTTGCCACCAGATTGACTTTCCACTTTCCTTTCTCAATCTCTTCAGGAGCCGTAATCGTCTGCGGTACTAAAATTACCTTGCTGCCACCTGAGAACACCTCGATCGGCGTGAGTTCCGCGATCGACGAGAGCAATCCTTTACGGAAGTCTTCGGAAAAAGCAAAGCTAGCCTGCCAAGCTGTCGTGGTGATTTTCTTTTTTAAGCCCTTATCCGCAGTAACTTCTACGCCAGTATCCAAAAGCGGCTTGCCATTTTGACTGGTATCAGAGGGCAGTTCCCCCGTCCATGTCATTAGCGCCATCACCTGCTGGGTGACAAACTGCTTCACCACTTCAGGAGATCTGGTTTTATTCTCACTAGCGATCGCCGTAATTGCTTTCCCGCCCGACAACTGCACGAGCGTAGGTGGTTTCTGGGATGCAAGGGAAGCATAGGCGACCATCAGAGCGATCAGCCCCAAACTATTGAGCGCCGATAAGCCAAGTATGCCGAACAAAATCGATACCACCAATAAGTCTTTAGGAGTTTTGGCTTTACCACGGTGGGATAGACCAGTAGGAATAAAGCGATGGAAAGCATTAGTTTCATTTGTTTCTGGTTTTGGTTCAGTATTCACTTCTGAATTTGGATATGAGTTCATGGGAATTACCTAGAGATGCGTAAACCGATATTTAAACCTGCGGAAGCAGCGGCACTTGCCGCCGAAAGGATGGCGCTAAATATAGCCATGCCACCACCCGCCGATAGGGATAGCGCCAGAATTGGCGCAAGGAGTCCGAGAACAATGGCGATCGAGAGCGTATCCATCTGTGCCGAAGCGGCGATCGCGGTGGCGGCAAGTCCCGTGACAATGTTCAAGCTCAGCTTAGCCATCCCCAACGACCAGAATCCCGTCATCCATGCATAGAGAGGCTTTGCCCCGATGGGCAGTAAGGAAGCACCCACCGCCAGAGGACCGAGTAGACCTGTGAGTAGAAATCCGACCTCAATCAAAGCCTGAAAAGCAGACTGCATTGCCACCATAAAAGTCTCGATCGCCGCCAGCACGATCGACCTTGAAATCACCGTGCCGGGGAAGAGATTCGTAACCGCTTCGAGAGGGTTTTCACTTGCCTTCTGGATTTGTTTTTGTAACTTGCCCACCAGAGCCGCAGCAACCGCCCCATAGTTAGATTGATAATTACCGAGCAGAGCCTGAGCTTTGGTATTCACCTCTTGCAAGCAGACCTGCATCTCCTCATTTTTGGTAAGCCCATTGCATTGCTGACGGTAGGTAATGATTTGTTCTTGAGCGACCGAGAAATCAGCTAGGGCTGATAGGGTTTTCTCCAATTGGGCTGTGGAGGTAATTGCACCTAACACCGAGTTATTGGCATTGTTAATCACTGTCCGCATCCCATTGGTGAGTCCGATCAGGTTTTGACCGCCATTCGTGAGCAGCACAATCACAATTACCGGCCAGATTAACTCACCAAACTGCCGATAGCTCTGGTCATCAATCAGGTTTTTAGTGAATTGGATGATCCATAGCAGCAGCGAAGCCACGGCAACGATCAATCCCAGATTGGTGAGGGCTTGATAGAGCGTGCCATTAAAGGCAAGTTCCCAAGTGTTCTGCCATGAGCCTTGTACCGCTAGGGACACCTCTTCGGAATTATTGACAATCGCTTGAGCAATCAGCATGATTTATCTCGCTATCTTAAAAAGGTATAGGGCATCCGTTGTTGCACGGTGGAGTTACGCTCGATCAGCCGATCTTGGCGATCGCCTTTGAGGGAAGCATTAATCTGGTCGAGATTGAGCAGAGATGTCGCCCCCTGTTGGGTTTGTTGCACTTGCAAAGCCAATTGTTGAGCATCGATCTGAGCGCGTTGGCTATTCTGTTCGGCAAGCTGGGAGTTTTGCTCCGATAGCAACCCCAATTGATTAGCGACATTCCCAACTTGATTGGCATTGTTACCAAACTGGGAAGCAATATTGGCAAGGATTGCCGAATTACCCGCATTCTGTTGTGCCACAATCTTCAAGA
>NZ_SELU01000082.1:0-22743 GCF_006861605.1 Pseudanabaena sp. UWO310
TAAATTATTTTTGTACACTGTTATTGTCTGGTCGCTGAGCCTTAAACGCAAAGTCCGTCTTGCTTATCTCTTGGACTGTCGTGATCCAAAACGCATCGCTCGGATACTTTTGTTCTCAACCGATATTCACCTTGACGCATCTGATATCTTAGATTTCTATAAAGCTCGCTTTCAGATTGAATTCATATTTCGTGATGCTAAGCAGTTTACTGGTTTAACCGATTGTCAAGCTCGTGACTTTACTAAACTTGATTTCCATTTCAATGCTAGTCTCATGGCTTTAAATCTCGCTAAGTTTGAGGCGTGTCAACTTCATCAATCTCCTAAACCTTTTGTTTTCTCTATGGCTAGTTTCAAACGGATGGCTCTAAATCGTCATTTACTTGAGCGCTTTATTTCCTTGTTAGAATTGGATTCTACTTCAATTAAATCTCATCCTCGATTCCAAGACCTTTGTTCTTACGGCACTATTGCTTACTAATTTTGTCCGAAGTATTGTTAAAGCCCAAAGGATTTGGCGCTTTGCGCCAAATCCTTTGGCTTGAGGCTATTCGCGGTCATCTTCAATGCGACTTGCTCCTTTTTCATAGAGTTTGCAAATACCACGACGGCTATTTTTAATGAAACTACAGAACATTTGAATATCGGGATTATCGATAAATTCGGGTGCGGTTTCTAAAAATTCGATCGCTTGGGAACGATTGCGACTGGACTTATAAATAACTTCATAGGCTGAGAGAATAGCACGGCGACGTTCATGGTTAAATCCATTGCGGCGTAAGCCCAAGCGATTTAGCCCAAAGACCATATTTGTATCAACCGCCATGCAGTAGGGCGGGACATCCATGCCCAGACGAGTTTGTCCCCGAATCATGGCGTAGGAGCCAATGCGTGTAAATTGATGGACTACCGAATCGCCTCCCATAAAGGCATGGTCATGGACTTCCACATAGCCCGCGAGTAAAACATTGTTGACGATGATTACGCGATTACCGATCTCGCAGTTATGGGCAATATGTGCCCCTGTAAATAACAAATTATCGCTACCGATTTTGGTTGCCGAGCCTTCTTTTGTGCCACGATTTACCGTTACATATTCCCGCAATATATTGCGATCGCCAATTTCCACAAAACTAATCGCGCCTTTGTAGGAAGTATCCTGTGGCTCCGATCCCACGATCGCCCCATAGCCAATTTGGTTATCATTGCCAATTTTCGTATGTCCCGTCACAATTGCTCTAGCGCGGATCTCGCAGCGATCGCCGATCTCCACAAACTCGTCAACAATAGCATCAGCCCCGATCGATGTCCCCTCGCCGATCTTGGCATGGGGATGAACGATCGCCCTTGGGTGAATTGTAATATTGCTATCTGGTTTAGGATCTGGCTCAATATCTGGCTTGTTATCTGGCTTGTTATTTGGCATGGAAATAGGAATCTATAACTTCGGGCAATAGAGAACAAGCAACAGTTTATCGCAATCACTCACCAACTGCATAATCCCAATTCCCAAAATGGCAACGCCATTTTGGGAATCTCAAAACCAGAGAGCGTACCGCTCTCTGGTTTTTGAAGGAACTATGGCTTCTTGCTTTTGGTTAAAATGCCAAACTTATGCAGTCTCTGGACGATGCCCTCAAGCAGTTGGGCATAACTGTGATTAGTCTTTTGCAAGATTTTTTGCACCGAACCGCTCAAGCGAATACATTCATCATCACTTAGATCCCTTGCCGTAATAATAATGATGGGAATTAAGGGCGTATCATAGCGCAGCCTTAGCAAATGCATAAATTCAAAACCATCAATATTCGGCATCATCAGATCTAGCAAAATTAGTTGCGGTAACTGCTTAGTCATAATTTCTAAAGCCTCATGTCCATCCTGAGCTTCCACCACCAGACAGTTTTCCTTCTCCAACATTCGCTTTAGCATGGCTCTGACATTTAGGTCATCTTCCACTACTAATACTGATAACCGAGTCTTTACTTCAGGGCGATACTTGTCAATGGTGGTAATGAGGCGATCGCGATCGATGGGTTTAAATAGATAATCATTTGCACCAATTTCATACCTCTCATGGGTCTCATCATTGACTGTCAGTAAAATAATGGGAATTCCTGAAGTTAAAGGCTGCGATTTGAGATCCCTCAGCAACTCCCAACTATGGATAGATGAGGTTTGCATATCGAGAATAATTGCACTAGGAAGGATTTGATGCGCTAACTCCAGCCCATCAGTAATATTTAGAGATGAATAAATCCTAACTCCTAGATAGCTCAGATAGGATTGAGTACATTGATGTAACATCAAATCATCGGCAACGATCAAAATCGATGGATAAGACTCATCTGAATTGGCAGGATTCAGTACGGAATATTCAGGCGATACGGGTGGCAATAATGGATCCTGAGGGGGCTTTAACGGTGATTGGGTTAGCTTTTCACAATCAGTAGGTAGACAAATCGTGAAGGTTGACCCTTTGCCCAACTCACTCTCTACGTGAATATCACCACCCATCATTTGGCATAGTCTTCTGCTAATGGCAAGCCCTAAACCCGTACCGCCATATTGTCTTGTCGTCGAACTGTCAGCTTGATTGAAGGGTTGAAATAGGTTTTGTAAATTCTCTGGACTAATGCCGATGCCAGTATCAGTAATTGTGAAATAGAAAATCTCGCCTTGCAGGGAATTGAGACGGTTCACTTTGATCGTAATTTCTCCAGACTTGGTGAATTTACAGGCATTGCTTAAAATATTTAATAGCACTTGACGCAGTCTTGTCATATCAGTGCGAATGGAACCAAGCTGCCGATCGCATTCGATATGGATTTGATTGCTGTTTTTGCTGAGTAAGGGTTCGATCGTTTTACAGGTTTCCCATACCAGCATCGGCAAATCGAAGTTGTCATAGTAAATTTCCAATTTACCCGCTTCGATTTTGGTCATGTCTAAAATATCATTAATCAAATCCAGCAGGTGCTTGCCAGATCGATAGATCTTTTGCAAATCTTCACCAAAATCATCTAATCCTAGTAGAGCCGCGTCCTCCTGCAACATCTCGCTATAGCCAATGATCGCATTCAAAGGAGTGCGTAATTCATGGCTCATATTGGCAATAAAGCTGCTTTTCGTCCGATTGGCTTCTAAGGCGCGATCGCGGGCTAGCGACAATTCCTCATTCATCAGCCTTAGGGATTCCTCATCGCGTTTGCGACGCATTAAGGCTCCTAACTGCATCGCGATCGCCCCAATCAATCCGACTAACTGTTGATCGCCATCATTGGGATTGCGGGTAAAAAAAGCGATGATTGCAACTACATTAGTGTCAGCACAGACGGGAATAGCCAGCCCCGACTGTAACCCGCATTCCAGAGCAGGATATTTACGCAGAAAATTTAATTCTGTTTCTAAAGAGATATCCCAAATCCATTCGGGACGCTGATATTCCCAAACCCTTCCTGGAAAGCCAATGCCCGAAGGGAACGAAATCCTCTCACTCAGTTGGCGGAATTCTTCCAATCCTTCAAGGCTACTGTACCAAGCAGGGCTACATACCAAAATTTGTTTTTCGTCTCCCGCTGGAACCCAAGCCTCGCCATAGTCCCATCCTGTGAACTGGCAAATTTTCCGCAGGGCAATTTCTAAAGCTGTTTGAAAATCATTAACCGCACTAATTTCTAACGTTAAGCTCTGCAATAATTGCGATTCTTCCTCGGCTCTCTTTCGCTGCGAAATATCCTGTACAGTTCCTTCAAAACCAATCAAAACTCCATCAAAATCTCGTACGGCGCGGACGTTTTCGGAAATCCAGATTTTCGTACCATCGCGCCGATAAACCTGTGACTCAAAATTAGAAACGGTGTCATGGTTTCGTAAAATATTAATAAATTCTTGACGACGATTGGGATTGACGTAAATCTGGTTGGCGATATTGGTGACGTTATTAATTAGGGATTCCGAAGAGGGATATCCATAAATTTGCGCCAGCATGGGATTCGCAATTAAGTAGCGTCCATCAATCGTTGTCTGAAAAATCCCCTCAACCGCATTCTCAAAAATACTCGTATATTTAGCTTCAGCATTTTCTAGATCGTTGCGAAGCTGGGATGTTCTCGATTTTAATAGTTTATGAATTTCCGTCGCCTGTTGGACGACCTTCGTTAACTCCTCAACCTTGTAGGGCTTAGTAATGTATTGAAAAACCTTTGATTGATTGATCGCCTCGACCAAATCCTTAATATCTGCATGGGCAGTGAGGATAATCCGTAGAGTATCGGGATACAGCTCAGCAACTTGACTTAAAAACTCTGTGCCAGACATCATCGGCATACGCTGATCGGAGACAATCACGGCGATATCTGGCTCGTTTGCTAAAATTTCTAACGCATCAAATCCATTTTTAGCTCGTAGGACTTGATAGCCTCGATGAAAAATGCGCTGAAGTAGATCTAAGTTGTCTGCTTCGTCATCAACAATCAATAATTTGGTTTTTTGTGAGCTATACATGTATGTGGTTACAAGGATTTTTTCGCATTAAGGTAAGCGCCTACAACAATTCTCATTATGGAACCAATTTCAAGATTTATGGCACTTGTGATGTGGCAAACCTGAAAATAGTTTTTGGTAGAAAGTCCCCCAACAGCAGATTTTCTGTAAACCAAATTTTTATAATGAAAACTGAATCAATCAAATATTCCTGACAGCAATCTTCCCATGGAAAGGGCGAAGGGTTTGTGTCGCCAAAAGCAGAGACTCGACCGTGTATTTCAGTAGACTGGAAAACACTAGAGTTAATTTTTTTATAATTTAAGCAAAAAAATATGATGCAAATTGTAGTGACGGGTGCTACTGGATTTATTGGGGTGAAATTGGTTGAGCGTCTACAGGCTTTGGGCGATCGCATTATTGTTCTCGCTCGCAATTATCAAAAGGCAAGCTTACAGTTTCCGCAGGCGGATTTCCCCAACGTGGAAGTAATTGGCTACAACCCCTTGGAGCTTGGGGAATGGACAAGGGTGATATCTGGCAGTGATGCCGTAATTAATCTCGCAGGAGAACCCCTTGCGGGGGTGCGGTGGACAGAAAATCGTAAACAGCAGATCCGCGATAGTCGTATTTTAACGACGAAAAAATTAGTTGAAGCGATCGCGAAATCCGATCAAAAACCACGAGTCCTCATCAGTGGTTCGGCGATCGGCTATTACGGCACTAGCCCTGATAAGTCCTTTGATGAATATAGTTATGCAGGCGATGACTTTCTTGCAAATGTTTGCAAGGATTGGGAAGCTGAAGCGGAGGCCGTGACTGGCTTAGGTGTAAGGTTAGTTAAGCTGAGAACGGGAATTGTCTTGGGTCTGGGTGGCGCGATCGCCAAGATGCTACCGATTTTTCAGATTGGTGGTGGGGGTAAAATCGGTAGTGGTAAACAATGGTTTTCTTGGATTCATCGTGATGATCTCGTTGATCTGATCATCTATGCTTTGCAAGATGATCAGATCGTGGGTGCTTTAAATGGGACAGCTCCGCAAGCGGTTACCAATGAAGAATTTACCGTTGCTTTTGCTAAAGCGATTAAACGTCCAGCCTTTTTACCTGTGCCTGCGTCAGCGTTGATTTTAGTGTTTGGTGAAGGAGCAACGGTTTTACTAGATGGTCAGCGTGTTGTGCCCCATAAAGCCCAGATTAATAAGTTCGCTTTCCGCTATCCCAATATTGATTCAGCCTTAAGTCAAATTTTTGCTTAATATTTTTACTTAGGGACTTGCGATTTAATGAAGTACCAAATATAAAACCAGAATCGGTGGCGCGGCGGAGCTGCGCCACCGATTCTGGTAAATCTGGATTGGTATCTTATTTTCTCGCAAGTCCCTTATAGCTAATGAGGACAAATCAAACCCCAAGAATTGAGTGGCGGCGCTTCGCGCCGCCACTCAATTCTTGGGGTTTATGTCCTAATACACTTGGTGACAGCTATACAGCAACTTTCGATCAAAAGAACCACAAGAAACTTTGTGCAAGTGTTGCGAAGCAACACTTGCACAAAGTTTCTTGGTTTGAATTTGAGCGCAAAGCGCTGTAACTACCTCATTAAAATCCAGATCTAAAACCTGCGGCGCACGCTGCGCGTGCGCCGCAGGTTTTAGGGCTTTAATTATGCCCACTTAGCTTAATAAAAAAAGAGAGTGAATTATTTCACTCTCTTTTTTTGATGGGCCGAGCTGGATTTGAACCAGCGTAGGCGTAGCCAGCGGATTTACAGTCCGCCCCCATTAACCACTCGGGCATCGACCCTTGGCTTGTTTTCCAAGCGAATCTAATCATATACACTTATTGCATTACTTGCAATAGTTATTTCAAAAAAAATTAAAATTGGGTCAAAGAATTTTTAATGTAGCCATAGGTGGAGATTGGCATTGCTATAGGCAAGATTTAACCTGCTATAGCGATCTATAGCGATATTTTTTGGGGAAATTTGGCAAATCCCAGCGAGATCGCACTGAGAAACGCAATCCCCATGATTCCTGCGATCGGATTGCCATTAATGCCTGTAACCCACTCAGGAACTATCCCTGTCGGCGCTAGCCAATGCGTCGTATTGACAATGTAGTAACACCAGACCAGCCCCGCATGTAGACCTATGGATATTCCTAGCCTGCCGTTACATCTACGTCTGGCGAGGACAAGAGCAATACTGAGCATGACTAAACCTAGAAACTGGCTCCATGTCGCCAAAATTACGTTTAGGGGTTTGATAAAGTGCAAGATTGCGAATACGAAACTACAACCGAGTAAGGCGGCTTTTGGCGAATAATCGCGCTCTAACTCCGATAGAATCCAACCCCGAAACAACATTTCTTCTGCAAATCCTACTCCCACTGAAGTTAATAACCCAGGTGCGATCGCTCCTTGCCAATCCACAAAATACAATCCGATCGCTGGTAATAGTCTTGCAGGCAAAGGATGCCGCCAATCGACACTTTGCGACACCAGCCATCCCAGACTTACCTGTAAGCTAAAAAAAATAATAAGGGTTACACAGCCCAATCCCAATCCCAACAAAAAATCCCGCCCATTTTCTTTGGTAAATAACAGTCCGTAATAGCGGTAAGGATGTGAATATTTGGCGATTTTACGCCCCCATCCCCAAATTAATCCCAAAAATCCGCAGTACAACAAAATTGTCAAACCAACGCCGACAGATTCCCCCCAAATTAAATACATCGGAGCCGCGATTGGTAGCCAGAGCAGCAATAAAGTTATTAAAAAAAGTAGGATACGGATGGGGGCTGGATAGGAATTGAGGCGATCGCGATTCACAATAAAAGAACAGGTAGGATTGGTAATAACCATCCTACCTGTTCTCTATCCATTGCTGAGAGCGATAACGGTTGCCAGTCTTGTTAGGACAAAATGAAAGCCCAAAATAATGTTGCCGCGCTCCACGCGGCAACATTATTTTGGGCTGAGACATTTGACGGCAGCTATATATGGCAGCTATATGATGAATGGCAGCGCTTTGCGCTGCCATTCTCTTCTTTGGGGTTGTAAGCAGCTAAAGCTATATATAGGAAATATATAGGAAATTTATGAATTGCCTTTACCTATGACTCTGGTTCGATTGTGCTAGTTAAACCCTTACTTTGTAACCCTTCACAATAGAACTCAGCATGTTCCTGTACACAAGTAATTACTAGGGCGCAACCACTGGCATGGGCTGCCATCATAATATCTACCGCTTGAGGTTGGGTTAACCCATTCACAACTTGCATTAAGGTTTGCACTACATATTCCATAGAATTGTAATCGTCATTATGTAAGAGCACGCGATATCTTGGTGCAATTTTGCGTATGGTTTCAGGACGAGTAATAGTTTCGGTAGCCATAGATTTGGTTGCCTCCTATAGGAATTAATTTATGATTTCGGATAATCGCAGGGTTTAAGGTTTGCGCATTAAGGGAAAAGTGTTTGCAAGTATGCAATGTAGGTAGGACACATTTCAGTCTCATGCTTGTGCGATAAATTTGAAAGCCGAGACAGTAATAATACTTAATGGGTATCTACTCATATTATAAATAGAATTCCCAAAAATGTGAAGTATAGCTGTCGCTGTACTAGGACATAAACCCGAAGAATTGAGTGGCGGTGCTTCGCACCGCCACTCAATTCTTCGGGTTTGATTTGTGCTATGTCCAGTGACGGCAGCTATATGGGGATTCTGCCCAACCAAAAACCTGAAAGATGTATGGGAAAACTGTAATCATGCGATCGCTATGCTCATTAAGCTATTTGTATTAAGCTACGCTGTTCCTAGCGCATAATTAATACCAAAGCTCAAAATGGCGTAGCCATTTTGAACTTTAAAAACCCTTACTGGGTTTGGTCTTTATAGCTACCGCTAGTCTTGTTAGGACAAAATTAAAACCCAAGATTGTGTTGTTGCGCTCCGCGCAACAACACAATCTTGGGTTTTATGTCCTGATACAGTTGGCGGTAGCTATAATTCACAAAAGTGTTGTCACACTTTCGTGAATTGGTATAACGTCAGTTCGGTTTAAGCTGGCAAATTCTCTAAGTCCAAAAGTAAAAGCCTTGCACAGCAAGGCTTTTACTTTTGGACTTAGAGAAATGGTTTGCGTAGCAAACCATTTCTCTAAGCTCGTTTCAAGTTATCCCGAATTTATTCAACTGTAGTTATTTAATAACTTCCGAAGAAGGCACATAATAGACTTCTCCGCCAGCATCAGGGACAAATATACAGGACTTTTGAGAAGTGAAAAAGGATTTCCAAATCGGTTCGTTAGAAACTCGGTAATATTTACCTAGAACTGGTTTAATCGCATCTGTGGCAGTTTTGAGATGATAGTGAGGAATGCCAATAAAGATGTGGTGAGCGACATGGGTACCAATATTATGATGAATATTGTTAAAGATTCCATAATCGCGATCAATGGTGGAAAGCGCTCCCTTTAGGAAGTACCATTCTTTACCACGATACCAAGGAATATCTGCTTCGGTATGATGTAAATAGGTAACCAGATCGAGCCAGACTACAAAAATAAGATAGGGAACAATATAGAACTTGAATAGGAATAGAAATCCGTAGGTGAACCCCAACCATCCTAGGAAAGCTACCATTGCAGTCCATAGAATGCTACTGGTCAGAATGTCATTGGTTTCCGATGCGCGGAAAAGATCGTTGTTGGGAACAAAATGAGAGGCTGTTGGACGGGCAGGCGATCGCTTAAATAGATAGAGCGGATAGGCAAACAACAGGGCATCAAAACGAATGAATTTGCCAATCCAGTCCATTTCTTGATATTGACTTTTGGTGACTGGATACCAACTTTCATCGGTGTCGATATTGCCTGTATTCTGGTGATGGGTGCGGTGGCTAATGCGCCAACCGTGATAAGGCACGAGAATTGGTATGTGGGTGAGATGCCCGATCAGATTATTGAGCCATTTGCTCCTTGAGAAAGAACCATGTCCGCAGTCGTGACCGACCACAAAAAAAGCCCAAAACATTGTCCCCGTAGCAAACCAGAAAATTGGATAAAACCACCATGCATCCAAGTAAGCAGCCGTGGCGTATAAACCTACAATAATCGCTGTATCGGCAAAAAAATAGGCGAGCGATCGCCATACATTAGGTGAGAAACATGCTGATGGAATAGCGGCTTTTACATCTTGAAAAGTAAACGGAAGCTCAGTTTGCGATGTCGAAGATGTATCGGTAAGAGGGTTCTCGAGATTGATCCGATGAATAGTCGAAGACGACACGTATATTTCCCTGTTGTTAAGAAAAATTAAGTTGGCTTTTAGATCTTAGCAGTAACTTGGATTCTTCCTCGAAACCAAAGTTATCTAGTAAAAAAGCCCATCGATCGCCTTTGAGTCTGATATAAGCTTGCATTTGCGCGATCGCGCTCCGATCCCCTGACAGTTGTTCGATCTGTTTTGGCTCAGGGAGCCCATAAATTTCATAGGTAAAGGGGGTATGCCATGTGAGATGTCCCGAACGATGCAATAGCCCTAAGGTGGTCTCTGCATCGGGATAGGTGCGGGAGACTTCAGTAATACTCCCTTGACGCGGAATTTTTGGCAATAGAGCAAGGGCTTTTTGGTACAGTTTTTGTTGCTGCTGGAGGAAAAAATCGACCCTCTGACGATCGCCATTGTCGAGCAATCCCGTCGGCTCACTTACAAGCATCAATGCTTCCGCAGGTTGACCATCGCGTCCTGCTCTCCCAATTTCTTGAATATATTCTGAAAGCGTTAACGGTGGATGAAAATGCAAGACCCAGCGGGTATCGGGTTTGTTAATTCCGAGCCCAAAAGCAGATGTGCAGATCGCAAAGGGATATTTATTGGTTATCCATTGCTGCTCGATATAGCGTCTTTCTTGGGGAGGCAAGCCCGCATGGTATGCGGCTGTGGCAAAGGAATGATCTCTTAGCCAAGCCGCTAACATCTCGGCATCGGTACGGCTGCGGACATAGATTAATCCTGATTGTCCTAGGCGATCGCGAATAAATTTCAGAATGCGGGATTTTCGTCCCGACGGAGTCCAAGCAATTTCTACTTGGAGGCTGAGTTGGGGGCGATAGGGGCTAGTGCGGACGATATGGGGATTTTTAAGCTGTAGACAGGTTTGTAATTCCTGCATTGTATGGCGATCGGCGGTGGCCGTGAAAGCGGCGATCGCCATTTGGGAATGCTCGGACTTTTGTGACATCAAAGCCGAGCGGACTGCCCCTAAACGCCGATAGCTCGGACGAAAGGAATCTCCCCACTGCACGAGGCAATGGGCTTCATCTAGCATGATGCCCGCAATTTTTAAATGGCGATCGCTGATTATTTCCCAGATTGGTTGACTCAAGAGCGTCTCAGGTGAAACATACAGTAAACGGATATTTGGCAGATTTCGGAGGATCTCGCGCCGTTCTCTCTGCGATAGATTGCTATGGATACAAGCCGCAGGCAGATGTCGCGCCTGTAAGTCCCTCACTTGATCCTCCATCAGAGCAAGCAATGGAGAGATTACCAAGGTTAACCCCTCACGAAAAAGTGCTGGTAGCTGAAAGCAAATGGATTTTCCCCCGCCAGTTGCCATCACTGCTAAGCTGTCTTGTCCTTGCAACAGACTGGTAACGACTTCCCGTTGAGATGACCTTAAGTCTTGATATCCCCAAATTTGCTGAAATGTCTGTTGGATTGTCGTCCATTCCCTCAATGTTTCTGACATTTGCCCTAAATGATGTATGAAGTAGATTTCGATCAAACGAACCAAGAAGATTTTTGAAAGCTTTGCGAAGCAAAGCTTTCAAAAATCTTCTTGGTTTGGGTTTGAGCGCAAAGCGCTGTAAGATTCTTCCAGCCAGTGCTAATTCTGCATAGGACTTAGCTAAAAACTTAGCAATGCTATAGTACTTACTTAACAAACCATATTTGATATTATAATTTCATATTCATTGCTTAACTGCTTAGATATAACAAATTGAAAAATTTCTAGAATTTCTTGAAGATGGCGATCGCCTTCCCTGATCGCCTTTCACGATCGCCCTTCACGACCATAAAAATCATAAAAACGAACTATAAGATTTCCTTTGAGATTCTGGCAAACACTTGCTCCCCAGAAAGATCCTATTTCTTCGCCTAGAGTAAAGTGCGGTATTTTTAGCTTATTAATTCTCAGGAGTCGAGAAATGCTTGAAAGAGAAAGTAGATGCGTACTGTATTTTGTATTCAATTTTGGATTCAATTTTGGATTCAACTGTATTCAAGGGGGGCATGAGTTTTTGTTAAACCTAGCGGTTAATGATATTTTTAATAAAGATCTACTAATCTAATAAGTTATATAGCTGTAAATCCTTCCAAAGTTCGTTGTAAAGGGAAATTATTCAGGTGAGACCAGAAGAGTCATCTACTCTTGAGATCAAAGAGATGCTTCATCACGTACTTACGGTTGAAGATCCACAGGGGTTTCGCAATTTTCTCTTGCATGGCGTTACATACTCCTTAGGACGTAGTCTGGGCAATTCGATTGTTCTTCGTTCTAATCTCGTATCTCGCCAACATGCAACGTTGCTAGCGGTTGCTTCTCAGAAATCTTCATGCTTTTTTAGAATTATTGACGGTTGCATTGATGGCAGGCGGAGTACTAATGGAATCTTAATTAATGGGAAAAAACGGTTTTCTCATATCTTGTCCCATGGTGATGAAATTCTCTTTAGCAAAGATACAAAAGCGGTATATCAGGTAATTACGGCGATCGCTAATATCCCCAAAATTAACCGCTCGGAAAATCAACTTGCCAATTCTAGTAATTCCATCGCGAATAATCAGTCTTTTAGTGAGACAGAGCTTTTTCAATTTTCGCCTTTACAATCAATTGCTGATCGCGATTTATCTATTCACGCTCAAGAAACGATTAATCGATTTATCTCCTCCCCAGAGCTAAATCCCCAACCAATTATTGAATTAAACTTAGTAGGAAAAATCCTATATCTTAATCCTGCGGCTCTGTACCAGTTCCCCAATCTTGAAGAGCAGCGGATCAATCATCCTTTACTTCAAAACTTGCTGGCTCAATTATTGCCTGTGGTTAATCCTATTCGTAAAGTATTTATACGGGAGGTAGTGATTCAGGAAAAGATATATGAAGAAATCATTCACTTTATGCCTTGGAATGAAATAGTTCGCATTCATATTTCTGATATTACCAAACAAAGACAGGCCGAAGCAATTATCTCCTACCAAATTCATTATGACGCTCTTACGGGATTACCAAATCGCAAATATTTACATGAGCATTTAGTTGAATATATTGAAAAACTACAGGACAAACAACAAAAATTTGCTGTCTTATTCCTTGATATTGATCGTTTTAAATTAATTAATGATTCCTTAGGGCATAGTATTGGCGATCTCCTACTCAAAGCTGTCAGCGATCGCTTAAAGACCTTGATCAGAGATGGTGATATCGTCGTGCGCTGGGGGGCTGATGAATTTGCGATCGTGGCGAAGTTGATCGAATCTAACGATACGGTGCTGCAAACGGCGGAGGGGATGATTCAAGCAATGACTTTACCCTTTATCTGTGCTGGGCACGAACTGCATATTACCACCTGTATTGGTGCGAGTATTTATCCTGAACATAATACTGATATTGAGGGGCTTATTCATAATGCTGATATGGCAATGTATCGAGCTAAGGCTGAAGGTCAAAATAGCTTCCAGTTTTATATTCCCAATATGCAGGAGCAGAGTTTTCAGAGGCTCTCTATGGAAAATAATCTCCGCCGAGCCCTTGAGAATGATGAATTGATACCCTACTATCAGCCGCAAGTTGATTTGAAGACAGGAAAAATTGTCGGTTTGGAGGTTTTATTACGATGGAAACATGTAGCTTTAGGCTCCATTCCTCCCAGTAAATTTATTCCTCTTGCGGAAGAAACAGGCTTAATTATTGCTATTGGTAATTGGGTTTTACGTCAAGCCTGTTTGCAGGTAATTGCATGGCAAAATATGGGTTTGCCACCGATCCAAGTGGGTGTCAATTTATCGATTAAACAACTGCAACAAAAGGACTTTCTCTTTTGTCTCAATCAAATTCTTGAGGAAACAAATTTCGATCCCCGCTATCTAGAATTGGAAATTACGGAAGGGATCATGATGGATAATGTTGAAGAGAAAATTACCCTGCTAAATCAATTCCGTCAGATGGGTATCCAGCTATCTATCGATGATTTTGGGACAGGCTACTCGGCTCTGAGTTATCTCAAAAATTTACCTATTGATACTCTTAAGATCGATCGCATTTTTATTGAATACATCGCTCATAACGAACATGATCGCACTATAGTCGCTTCAATTATTAATTTGTCCCATAGTCTCAATCTCAATGTGATCGCGGAAGGGGTCGAAACGAGAGAACAGGTCGATCTGTTGCAGTCTTTAGGTTGCGATCAAATTCAAGGTCATTTTTACTATAGGGCGATGCCATCTGATGAGGTTGAGGCTTTGCTGAGATCGCAAGGGGTAACGCGACCAAATAAAATCGAGCCATAATACCAATTCCCAAGATGGCAACGCCATTTTGGGAATCTCAAAACCTTGCTGGGTTTGGTTTTTAATTCACAAAAGTGTTGTCACACTTTCGTGAATTGGTATTAAATATTAAGCCACATTCTTAGGTTGACTTCCTGACTAGAGGAAGCATTGGGGATCTGTACTAGCTCAAAGTAGTTAAAAATCGGCTCTGCTAAGATGACTTTAACGTTACGGAGCAAGTCTTGTTGGAAAATCGTGACCTCGATTGCCTCACCAATGGCAAAGTCCCGCAGCCGCTCGTTAAAGGTTTCTGCGGTAACGCGAATTCCTGCGATCGCCAGTACCGCATCACCCGTGTTAATCCCTGCTTTCTGGGCAGGCGATCCCGCCTCTATCCTGTCAACTTCCGCAAGCCCATTTTTGGATTTTAGCGTCATTCCGACAAAAGGAATATCCTGTCTAGTGGTTCGTAATTCTAAACCAAAGGGTTCGAGATAGTAGTTGTAATCGAGTTCTTTTGTACCATACAGATAATCATTCCAGAACTGCGATAGATCTACCCCCGCGACCGTCTCGATTACCCCATGAAGCTCGGCTTCGCTAAAGCCCGTTTCATCTTTGCCAAAGCGTTCCCACATAATTTGCATGACTCGATCCAGCGATCGCAAATTATTAGTGCGATCGCGGATCAGTAAATCTAATAACAGCGATAACAGTTCGCCCTTTAGATAGTAGGAGATTTGACTATTGTGAGTATTGGGATCGGGGCGATAGAGCTTGATCCAAGTATCAAAGCTGGACTCGAATAGCGATTGCACATTGCGCCCAGAGGTAGTTTGTAGGCGGGTAATCGCATTACTAACGAGTTTTAGATAATGCTTAGCATCGTAAATCCCCGCACGAAGCGGAAAAAGGCGATCGTAATAGCTAGTAGTTCCTTCGCTAAACCAAAGTGAACTTGTATAGTTTTCTTGATCGTAATCAAAGGTTTCAAAAGCCTTGGGACGAATGCGTTTCACATTCCAAGTATGAAAAAATTCATGGGCAACTAGATTCATAAATTGGCAATAGCTTTCTTCCTTGCGAAATCCCAAACGATTGTAGAGAAGTACGGTACAGTCCTTATGTTCTAATCCGCCAAAACCATTACTAGCATGAACAATAAAGTCATAGCGATCGTAGGGTAGTCCCCCAAACATTTCTGCTTCTACTGCCACGATCGCCGCTGCATCCTTGACCAAGCGCTGCATATCCCCATTGTGCTGTCCCCAGACCACAAAGCTATGGGGCTTGTTTTGGACGGTGAATTCATAGCGCTCGTGGATGCCGATCTCAAAGGGACTGTCTACTAAAGTGTCAAAATTTTTGGCGTAGAAAGTATCCTTAGTATCAGCAAATGGGGGTAAAGCGGTCGCGATTTGCCAATTCTTGGGGAGGTCAGGAATATGGACGATGTAGGGATATTGCTGATATTCAGGAATGTACATGAATACGGCAGCACCCGTAAAAAAGGCATGGGTGCGGTCGATATGATTGGTACGGACGGTTAGCTCATTGCCAAAAATGCGGTAAGAAACGGTAATAGGTGCTATAGAGCGATCGCTTCGTTGCAACCGCCAATGATTTTTACTAATTTTTTGCCATGTGATCGGCTTCCCATCCCCATCAATGGCGGCAAAGTCTTGCAAATGTCTGGCGTATTCCCTTACTAAATAGGAGCCTGGAGTCCAGACGGGTAATTTGAGATCGATAAATTCCTGTTGCCAATGGGCGATCGTTAGCTCGACATGGAGAAGATGATTTTCTGGTTCGGGAATAGATATTCGATAGGTAAATTGGTCGGAGTAATATTCTTTAGTCACTGAATCTTTAGTCACTGAATCATCCATGGGGCTAAACCTGCGATCGCAAACTTCACCTAATATAGCAATGCAAGTTTTACTTATAGCGCTTTGCGCTCAAATCCAAACCAAGGAAATTTTTGAAAGCGTTACTTCGCAACGCTTTCAAAAATTTCCTTGTGGTTCGTTTGATCGATAATAGAATTGATTGGCGGCGCGAAGCGCCGCCAATCAATTCTTGGGCTTTAGTTAGCGGCAGTTATGAAACAACCATTGATAGCTAGATCCCTTATTTTGAGATTTATTTTGAGATTAGCCAGTTACGGTGAAAGAAGCGAGCAAGATCCGATTCATCTAAGGCGAGACAGATCGGACGACCGTGGGGGCAAGTATGGGGATTGCGGGTCTGTTGCCATTGCTCAAGTAGATCGCGTAGGGCACTCATTTCTAGCTTTGTCCCATTGCGAATGGCACTGCGACAGGCTGCGGTTGCCCTCGCTAGGGTATGATCCTGCTGTTGGGCAATCTCTTGCAAGATGCTACTGCAATCTGGGTGCCCGATTAAAATCTCTGGCAGCGATCGCACTGCCCAGAGATTAGAGCCAAAGACTTCAATGTCTAGTCCCAAGGCTTGCAAGCATTCGACCCCTTCATCGGTCAGTTGCTTTAATAAAATTGGCTGCTCGATCGCCACAATTTGCCATTGAGTTTCGATCTGCTCAAAGATCACCCGCTCGTGGGCAACATGCTGTTCGATCAACCATAAACCGCTTGCATGTTCGGCAAGAATATAGGTGTCTAACACTTGAGCGATCGCTTTTAATCCAGAATGGGACTGACTAAAAGTTTCTCGTTTGGCGGGCAGTAAATAAGTAGTCTTTCTTTCCGCAGTTCGCAACAGATCGTTCGTGGCATGACTGTAGCTAATGGGAGAAGTTGGTTCGGGGATTTGCAAGATCTTGGCGATCGCATCTTTTAACTGGGCTTGGATATCGGCTAGGGCTTGGATGTAGGCTTCCGCCTTAGCAGGATGGCGATTCCAGTCAATCCGCTCGTAGGGCAGGTTTAAACTGGCAATACATACTGGAAAGCGATGGCGCGGTAAGGTACGCTCTAGACTAGAAAATATGGTTTGTTCTAATTCGGGAAAGTTAATGGCTCGACCGTTCAGAATGATTTTGACCCAATCGGGACGGCGACGCGATAGGCGATCGGGCAGTCCTAGGGCGATCGCCATATGCCCTGCGTCTGCAAGAGAAGAATGGGCAGTCAGCGCAAACTCTCGATACGCCAGATCGTAGGGATGAATAGAATTAATAATTTGGGGCAAAATTTCCCTAGCATTAGCACCTGCCCAAATGGCTAGCCACTCGCGATTGTCCAGACTGACCTGCCAATTAATCTGGGGATTAGCGATCGCCATTTGTTGAATTTGCAACTGCACCTTGCGCACTTGCTGCGAATGGCTGGGTAAAGATTGTAATCGGTTAGGATAGCGCGAAAAGAGATGGCGCACTGTCACTACCGTACCTGTGGCGATCGCCACCACCTTGGGACTAGCTTGCAGTTGCCCATGCTCATCGTAATGGGCTTGATAGCCGAGGGATTCTTGGAGCGGGCGACTACAGATACTCAGATCGGCTAGTTGTGCAAGACTGTAAAGTGCTTCACCGCGAAAGCCTAGGCTTTTAATATGGCATAAGTCCTCAGCTTTGCTGATTTTGCTCGTAGTGTGCGGAGTAACGGCATGGGATAGATCATTGATCGTCATGCCGCAGCCATTATCACTGACCTGTACCGATAGGGTATCCGTCCAAATCGAAATCACGATCCTTGTCGCCTTAGCATCGATCGCATTTTCCGCCAGTTCGCGGACTACCGCCGCTAAGGAATCAATCACTTCACCAGCGGCGATGAGATGGACAACTTCTAAGGGTAGGGGCTGAATGTTTGGCATTGCTTATCCTAAGCGCTGCTTGAGCCAAAACTGTAAAGTTGGCAGGGCAATCCGATAGCCATATTTCGCACCATAAACCAGTCCTTTTTGTTCTAAGCTATCGAGCGCTCCTTGCAGGCTGCCTCCCTTAGATAGCTGATGTCTTTGGATATATTCACGGCTATGGGGGCTGACCGTAGGATCGATCGCCAAGCTTTCGAGAACGCGCACCTGAGTCGGGGGCAGTAACATAATTAAAGATTCAAAGGTGGGGGCGAGATCTTCGATCAGATGCAGCATATTCTGATGGACATGGTGCGGTTGAATGAGAAATTCCTTGGGAGGATGATCGGGGTCGATGCAGCTAATGTCGATGCGGCGAATTAAAGCGATCGCATCGCTCAGGTTGCCTTGAATATATTCTGTAAAAAGCTGTAAGGCGGTAGTCGAGGGATCAAATCTCAATCCTTTTTCCCCCATTGTGGGTTCCAGCCATTCGCATAGTTCCGCATTACTGAGGGATGGCAGCTCGACGACATGCAGGCTCAACTTATGCATCCAAGGTTCGGGCACTGTCGCAATTAAGATATAACTGACTCGACTCTGAAGTTGAATTTCCCGCCGCAGGTATTCTTCCCATTCGCCTTTGCGATCCCACGAACGGATATGGGGAAAATTATGCAATACGATCGCCACCCGACAATCTAGCCATTCCGCCATTTGCTGTGGCACACTTAACAACTTCTCAAAGAGATTCCAGATCCCGACCGAGTTAAGTTTCCAAACGATCCGAGGCTTAGATTTTTCGGTGAGGTCAAAGTTCACAGGCTGATCTTTGAGTAACTGCTGGATTACTAATAATTCTTCAGGGAGATCGAAGGTATGCAGCAAACTTTCTGCTAAAAGCTTGAGAAAGCGATCGCCATCGGTTGCCCTGAGACAATCGATCGTAATTATCCTCGCGCCAGCTTTTTGGGCCGCCCATTTGACTAAAGTTCTGCGTCCACTCCCGGCCACCCCTGCAATTAGCAGATCGCCATCTGCTAATAAAATTTGACTGATTTTTTCTAGTTCAACTTGTCTGCCTACCAGTCTTTGGGGCAAAAATGGGTTCTTGATCATTGCCTAATTGTATCGTAACGCAAGCTTCGCTTAGATCGTAAAACTCAAAACCTGAGTATTGGCGCGAAGCGCCAATACTCACCTACTACTTGAATAATTAGACCTGCGCCTAATTATTCAAGTAAGTAGTTCAGCATATTAAAAAAACAAACCCAGAAGAGCATACCGCCCGCTGCGCGGGCGGTATGCTCTTCTGGGTTTTAATTCTACTTATGCCTAGCTACTTAGTAGGCTTCAAGATTCTTAAGGTGGCTAGTACTATTTTTTAGTATTATGGGTATAGCTGTTTATCCCAAAAATATTTATGGCAATTGCAGAAAAAGAGCTTGAAGCTCCTCCGCACGCGCATTGGCATACTCTTGATGTCGATGAATCGATCGCTTTATTACAAAGTGACGCAGATCAAGGAATTACTAACCAAGAAGTTGCGGCGAGATTCCAGCGCTATGGAGCTAATGAATTAGTTGCCAAAATCGGGCGATCATCACTGCAAATTTTTATTGATCAGTTTACCAATATCATGCTGATCATGCTGATGGCAGTTGCCGTGGTCTCGGCAATTCTCGATATCAGGGATCACGAATTTCCCAAAGATGCGATCGCCATTTCCTCGATTGTGTTGCTTAATGGCATTCTCGGCTACATGCAGGAGACTAATGCCGAAAAAGCCCTTGCAGCTCTCAAGCGCATGTCTTCGCCTAAGGTCAGGGTGATTCGTGATGGCGGAGTAATCGAAATCGATGGTAAGAACCTCGTCCCTGGAGACATCATGCTCCTAGAAGCGGGAGTACAGGTTGCTGCCGATGGAAGATTGCTAGACGAACAAAATTTACAGGTGCGGGAATCGGCTCTGACGGGAGAAGCCGAAGCCGTAAATAAGGAGGCAAAACTCCTCCTAGAGGAAGATGCAGGTTTAGGCGATCGCTTAAATTGCGTCTATCAAGGGACTGAGGTCGTACAGGGTCGCGCCAAGGTACTAGTCACCAAAACAGGAATGCAAACTGAATTGGGGAAAATAGCTGCCCTCATCCAGAATGTGGAAACCGAAGATACCCCCCTCCAGCAAAGAATGACCCAGCTAGGGAATGTACTGGTCACTGGTTCCCTAGTGTTAGTAGGCTTAGTTGTTTTGGTAGGGATGCTGAATAAAGGTAACTTTGGCGAACTTCTCAAGACTTCCCTGAGTATGGCGGTAGCAGTAGTACCCGAAGGGCTACCTGCGGTGGTAACGGTCACCCTTGCCCTAGGGACTCAACGCATGGTCAGAAGAAATGCTCTGATTCGGCGTTTGCCCGCCGTGGAGACCCTTGGCTCTGTCACCACGATCTGTTCTGACAAAACTGGTACGCTCACCCAAAATAAAATGGTGGTGCAAGGGATTCGCACTGGGCTCCATTCCCTGCAAGTAACGGGGGATGGATATGCTCCTGTCGGAGAATTTACCATAGATGGTGGGTCGGAGAAGACTACCTTTGCGGTCAATAATATGCCTGAAGTCCAGCAATTATTGCTGGCCTGTGTATTTTGCAACGATGCCATCTTGCAGCAAAAGAATGGGGAATGGATTATTATTGGCGACCCTACTGAAGGTGCTTTGCTCGTGCTTGCTAGTAAAGGTGGTTGCGATGCGGCGGAATGGCAACATCGGATGCCACGTACGTTTGAAGTTCCTTTTTCCTCTGAGCGCAAGCGCATGAGCGTTCTAGTTCAAGGCGAACATGGTGGGAATGTCCTCTTTTGCAAAGGTTCGCCAGAGTTAACCCTAGAATGCTGTACCCATATCCAAATTGGCGATCGCATCGATCCGATCGCCGATCTTCAGCGCCAACAGGTGCTCGCCCAAAATAATGAACTAGCCAGTCGGGGTCTACGGGTACTCGGCTTTGCCTATCGCAACTTTCCCGAAATCCCAGAGGGTGGACTTAATGAAAGTGATGAAAGTAATTTAATCTGGGTCGGTTTGGTGGGAATGCTCGATGCTCCGCGCCCAGAGGTGCGCGAAGCCGTAAAACGTTGTCGCGAAGCAGGCATTCGCCCCGTCATGATCACTGGTGATCATCAGCTCACCGCCAAAGCGATCGCTGAGGATCTGGGCATTGCCCAATTAGGCGATCGCGTCCTTACGGGACGAGAACTCGAAAAGATGAGTGCCACCGAGCTAGATCGCGAAGTCCAAGAGGTGAGCGTCTATGCCCGTGTCTCCCCCGAACATAAACTGCGGATTGTGCAATCCTTACAGAGACAGCATCAATTTGTTGCCATGACAGGTGACGGCGTGAATGATGCTCCTGCCCTCAAACAAGCGGACATTGGTATCGCCATGGGTATAACGGGTACTGATGTATCCAAAGAAGCCAGTGACATGATCTTGCTCGATGATAATTTTGCCACTATTGTCGCTGCCACCGAAGAAGGTCGCGTAGTCTATACCAATATTCGGCGTTTTATCAAATATATTCTCGGTAGCAATATTGGTGAAGTCATTACGATTGCAACAGCACCATTGCTGGGTCTGACCGTGCCCTTAAGCCCTCTGCAAATCCTTTGGATGAACCTCGTGACCGACGGATTGCCTGCCCTTGCCCTTGCCGTCGAGCCAGCCGAACCAAATGTCATGAAAAAGCCTCCTGTGGATCCTCGCGAAAATATCTTTGCTAGAGGGATGGGAGCTTATATGGTCAGAATTGGCATTATTCTTGCGATTATCACGATCATTCTCATGGTTTGGGCACATGGCTTTACCACTACACACTTTAATGAAACCTATGTGAAAGAGCGATGGGCGACGATGGTGTTTACAACTCTTTGCCTAGCCCAAATGGGTCATGCGATCGCCATTCGTTCTAATACGCAGCTAACCATAGAACTGAATCCGATGACAAATCTTTATGTTTGGGGATCGGTAATTATGACTACAGTTCTGCAATTAGTGCTAATTTACGTGGAGCCATTCCGTCGATTCTTTGGTACTCATTTGATTACCCCAACCGAATTGGCAATTTGCTTTGGGTTTAGTGCATTAATGTTTGTTTGGATAGAATTAGAGAAACTGGTAATTCGTTGGTGGTTATGGCAGCGTCAAACCTAACGCCAATCTGGATGCCAAAGCCAAGGACAATGCTAAAAAGTATGCTAGGCTACAAATTTGGGTAGCGATTCAAGTGTATTAAAGTTCAAGAATCAGTGGAGGAGTTAATTTGAAAAAGGTTGAAGCAATCATTCGTCCATTCAAGCTTGACGAAGTCAAAATTGCTCTGGTAAATGCTGGCGTAGTCGGTATGACCGTATCAGAAGTACGTGGTTTTGGTCGTCAGAAAGGACAAACAGAGCGCTATCGTGGCTCTGAGTACACAGTTGAATTTCTACAGAAGCTCAAAATCGAGATCGTTGTAGAAGACGACCAAGTAGATATGGTGGTAGATAAAGTTATTACTGCCGCTCGTACTGGCGAAATTGGCGATGGTAAGATTTTCGTATCTCCTGTAGAGCGAATTATCCGAATTCGTACTGGTGAAAAGGATTTAGAAGCTGTCTAAGTCTTCGTAACGTTCAACGAATTTCCTTAAAAGAGTCAGTACCTAGTACTGACTCTTTTAATTTTTCTAATTTTTTAAGTAAGTGGGCTTAATTAAATATAAAACCCTAAAACCTGCGGCGCACACGCAGCGTGCGCCGCAGGTTTTAGGGTTTTATGCTGAGGTACTTATGACGTTTTCCTATCTATAGCTGTCGCTGTACTACGACATAAACCGCAAGAATTGTCTATATATACAGAAGACCAACATAGAGAG
>NZ_SELU01000083.1:0-21974 GCF_006861605.1 Pseudanabaena sp. UWO310
CGGCAGAGCCGCGCCACCGATTCTGGCAAATCTGGATTGGTATCTTATTCTCTCGCAAGTCCCTAAAGAAATTATGGGAGACTTGGCGATCGCCTATCTGATGATTTTTTATAGAGAATTTCCTTAAAATAGATCTAAGTACCAAGTTAAGAAATGGCTACGCCATTTCTTAACTTGGAAAACCCTACGAGGTTTAGTTTTTAATTCCTGAAAGTGTTGTCACACTTTCAGGAATCAGTATAAAGACGCTTTGCGGAGTAAAGATGATGACTGCTTATACAATCAATCTCGATCCGATTGTGAAACTGACTAGAGAGCAGTTTTACGAACTATGTGCGGCAAACCCTGAACTTAAACTAGAGCGCAATGGGAATGGAGAACTTGTAATTATGTCCCCCACTAGCAGCGAAACTAGCTCTTGGAATTCGGATATTAATCTCGATTTAGGGATTTGGAATCGTCAGGAGCGACTTGGTAAGGTTTTCGATTCTTCTGGGGGATTTTCTCTGCCTAGAGGTAGCGATCGCTCGCCTGATGTGGCATGGATACCCATGGAAAAATGGAATGCTCTCACCCCTGAACAACGTAAGCAATTTTTACCCTTATGCCCTGACTTTGCGATCGAGCTTTTGTCGCCAACGGATTCATGGATTAAGGGTTTAGCCAAGATGCAAGAATATCAGGATAATGGTTGCCGTTTGGGGTGGCTAATTGATCCAGAAAGTAAGCGTGTGGCAATTTATCGTTTAGGTAAACCTATAGAAATTCTTGAAGCACCCGTGAGTTTGTCTGGAGAAGAAGTTTTATTGGGATTTGTCCTCAATTTAGAAAATATTTGGTCATCCCATTAAGTATAGCTATAGCCAAATAAGTTAAGACATAAAACCCAGAAGAGTGTTGCGGCGCTTTGCGCCGCAACACTCTTCTGGGTTTTGTTTTTGTCCTAACATAACTGGCTACTGCTATAACTAAGCATTAGACAACTTAAAGAGGGGTAGGTGCTGAAATGGTCATTCTATAGAGACAAAAAATACGAAAATACGTCGATCGCACGTTAGCTGTTCATTACCTCAATTTAGGCAAGTAGTTTAGCTAAGCCAACTGATAATCATTGAAAAAAGCAATAAAGGCAGATCGTCAAAGGATATAGAATAAACCTAGTCAAAATCAGGGAGTAACATAACAAATATGCAACCAATCATTTTTCCAGGTTCGGCAGTGCGCGTTGTGAATGAGGGCGATACCTACTATGGATTTCAGGGGCAGGTACAACGGGTCACCGATGGTCGCGTTGCGGTAATTTTTGGCGGTGGTAACTGGGAAAAGATCGTATCATTTCGTGCTAATGAGTTAGAACTAATCGATACTACTGTTAGTTCTAAAGCGAAAAAGAAATAATTGTGGCAAATTTACCGACTCCAGATAAGTCAATAGGTAAATCTTCAGGCAAGCCGTCTGGTAATCTCAACCAAGCGGGAAATTCGGTCTTGTCATTTATTATTCGGAGTGTAGCGATTGGTGCGAGTGCGATCGCGGGGACTAGCATGGGGCTTGCGATCGCCTTTATCCGCCCAGACTGGGTTTGGCAACCTTCGCTTAATTTTTTAAATTACAAAAAGCAACAGTTTACCCTATCCGCCGATGCCCTATTTGAGTCCAATAAGGCAAGCATTCGCCCCGAAAGCTTTCGGTTACTAGATGAAGTTGCCGCCCAATTGCCTTTGACCTCTGGCAAAAAGGTACGCATTAATGGTCATATGGATGGGAGTGGTACAGTAGATGAGTTAACTCTCTCCTATTTACGCGCATCAGCGGTTAAAGAATATTTAGCGAGACTGCGCGGCGAGCAAACTTATTATTGGATGGCGATCGGTTATGGCACTAGTCGTCCTTTATCTGGCAGCGCTGGTGATAATAATGGCAAGAGTAACCGCCGCATCGAGATTTTTGTAGATGACTAGATATGCAGATCACTTTTCTCGGTACTAGTTCGGGTGTCCCCACTCGCGGACGCAATGTCTCTAGTGTAGCCGTACGTTTACCTCAACGTGCTGAAGTTTGGCTGCTAGATTGTGGCGAGGCAACTCAGCACCAATTGCTACGAAGTGATGTCAAAATCAGTCAAATCTCCAAGATTTTTGTCACCCATATGCATGGCGATCATATTTTTGGTTTACCAGGGCTGCTGGCAAGTTGCGGCATGGCAGGGAATGTCAGCCATATCGATATCTATGGACCGACGGGTTTGGGGGAATATCTCGATGCATGTTTGCGCTATAGCGAGACACGCCTTTCTTATTCGATCAAGGTGCATCGGGTCAAGGCAGGCATCGTATGTGAAGATGCGGAGTTTTATATGGTGGCAGCTCCGCTCAAACATAAGGTGACAGCGCATGGCTATCGCTTGGTGGAGCGCGATCGCGTGGGTAAGTTTGATGTCGATAAAGCGATCGCCATGAATATCCCCCCAGGTCCCATCTTTGGCGAACTAAAACAAGGCAAGATCGTTACCCTTCCCGATGGACGTAAGATCGATGGCAAACAGTTTTGTGGCGCTCCCCAGATTGGGCGCAAAATTGCCTACTGTACCGATACAATTTTTTGTGATAGTTCCGTAGAACTAGCCCAAAATGCCGATGTACTGATTCATGAATCTACCTTTGCCCATCAAGATGCCGATATGGCTTTTCAGCGTCTGCATTCTACCAGCACAATGGCGGCTCAGGTGGCGCAACTGGCGAATGTCAAGCAATTAATCATGACCCATTTCAGTCCACGCTATTCTCCAGGCAATCCAATTCTATTGGAAGATTTAGTGAATGAGGCAAGGAGCATCTTTGCCAATACCATTCCAGCCCATGATTTTATGACCTACGAGATTGCCCCAACTAATGGATAACTAGGACAAACCCGAAATATGAGTAGCGGCGCTTTGCGCCGCCACTCATATTTCGGATTTTAGTTTCTAAGCAAACTTTATACTAGTTCACGAAAGTGTGATAACACTTTTGTGAATTAAAAACCAAACCCAGTAAGGTTTTTTAAAGCTCAAAATGGCGTAGCCATTTTGAGCTTTGGCATTATACCAATTCACTGAAGTGAGCCAACACTTCAGTGAATTGAAAATCAAACCCAGTAAGGTTTTGATATTCCCAAAATGGCGTTGCCATTTTGGGAATTGGTATTACTTATGAGACGATAATATTTTTTCTCCGAAAATATATGGGAGCAGTTGCACAATATTGCGAGCATCGTCAATACCTCGATGATGTGTGCCTATGAATTTAAGTCCAGCCATCTTGACTGCCTCACCTAAGCCAAGCTTTTTTCCAAGCTGCTGTCGTTCGGTTATAAGTCGTTTTAAATTAAGATGAGGCGCAGTGATTGGATAAGGAACCTTATGAAAGTCACAGTCTTGATGCAACTGCTTGCGATCATAATCTCCCCATGAGCAGAATATGAATCCATGATATTGGTAAAGCCATGCTTTGAATGAGCAAATAAACTCATCAAACAAAGGTGCGTCGTCTACATCAATCTGTTGGATTGACGTAAGCTTTGTACAAAAAGGCGTTAGATTTGGATGTCTAACTGGACGGACAAAGCTCTGAAATTCGTCAATTATCTGGAGTTCTTGAGCTTCAACCATGACCGCTCCAATTTCAATGATTTCCATCTGACCGCGAGGAATGCTCCTTTTGTCGCAGCATGTTGCTTCAAAATCGATGATTAGATACAAATCAGGTGACATTAGCGTGGAATTTAACCTTATAAATTACCGAAAGGGAATAATTTCTGCAATCAGTCCTGATTGGTTTAATCTTTGCACCAACTGGTCAGCCGCAGGGCGATCGCTATAGGCTCCCACCTGAAGTACAGTTCTGCCACTACGGGACATACGGAAAGCATCGGGAACAATCGTCTTGACCTTCTGGACGATGACGGTAGAAGTTGCGGGAACAATCACCCGATATTGGAATGGCTTACCTGTTGTGGGATCGAGCGTTGCTGGCGGGAGAGTTGCGACCTGAGTGGGAAATCTTGGCGTTCCCGCATTGGACTGATTGCCATAATCGCGCTCGATGATAATAGTTGTGGGAGAATTATTACTAGATTGATTACTGGATTGATTATTAGGTTTAGGGGAAATCACGGGACTGGGCAAAGATTGGCTTGGAGTATTGGGAATAAATACAGTAGTGGGACTAGGATTGGTCTGAATAGGAATCGCTCCACCGCTATTATTACTGCTGTTATTCGATGTAGAAGGAATTGATGGCAAAGGTGCAGGTGGAATCGAAGCGATGGGATTAGCGATCGCATTGGTAATTGGTGAATTCGCAGCGCGAAGATCGAGTGCGCCCCGAACGCGAGCTTGATTAATTTGGTTGCCTACCGCCACTAGCGGAATTGTCGTAGCATTATTAATATCAAATTCGCCGTTGTTACGAAAGGTGTTTTTACCCTGCGAAATCGTTGTTCCCACATCGGGGCGGGGCGCACCATTAGAGCCACTGAGAACGACAAGTCCATTGCGCTGATTATCGGCGATCGCATTACCGCGCAGCGTCGGTTGAGCTGTGTTAGAAATCACGACACCATCAACATTTCGCGAAATATTATTATTAGTCAAGAAGACCTGCGATTGCTGCCCAATGGATAGTCCAAAGCCCGTATTCTCAAATCTATTATCGCGAATCTCTCCCGTACTGGTTCCCAAGGCCGAGATGCCGCTACCCGTATTCCCCGTAAATAGATTATTGCTGATATAAGCATTAGAACTTCCCGTTAGGAAGATCCCATCATGGGTATTGCGAATAAAACTGTTATTAGCAATGACGACATTGCGACTAGACTCTAGCCATAGTCCATAACCACGCGGATTGCTATTGGTAACCGTAACGCCCTCAATGCGAGAGTCATTTGCTGCGACGATCGCAATATTTTGACTAGCAAAGGTAGAACTAACAAAGCGTCCACCGCCACTAATGACAACCGTTCCATTTGCACTGGGATTACCGCGCAATATCGCTCCTTGAGGAAGGCGAATCGGAAAACTTTCACCCGTAGCTTCGCTATATTTACCATCGCTTAATTGAAAGATTGTCCCTGCTTCGGGATTGGCAGCGATCGCCGCTGTGACCGTCCGAAATGCTTGATTTTGAGAACCCGCTCCCACCGTATCAGCACCTTGGGGCGAGACAAAAACTATTTTTTGTTGGGCAGTCTGCGCCCAAGCCACAGCAGGAGTGGTGAGGGACAATACAAAAACTAGATTGACTATATTAATAAGACTAGGACAGGGAAACTTATTCATATCGAGACACCAACAAGATATCTGGCAAACATGTCTAACTAGACTAGCAGCAAGTTGCTTTTGTTTCACGAGTATGCGTCACAAACAGGAAGTTATGGGGCGATCGCAAGATTTTACCAGTCACGCCATTCGCTTGCAGGACCCTCGCCACCACCATATTTCGTTGGATCGATTCCTGCGGCGATGGCGATCGTATTGCAAATCTCGCATAGGTCTTCCCGCTCTCCCGTTTCGATCAATCCATCGTTATCATTAAGGTCATTGAGGGTTTCCACGGTTTCCTGAAATGCCTCTAGTTTTGCTTCAGTAGAAGCTTGCTCGCCCAAAGCCGCAAGATGATCGATTAGGGTGTCAAAGGCGGCAATGTAAGGTTTACAGGATAGTTCGTTATAATCTTCAATGGTATTTGCGATCCATCGCGCAAAAGGATAGCGTTTCTTAGTTGCGAACAGGCGATCGGTATATTCACTCATAATATTACTCACAATATTCACTCATACAGCAATTGCCGATCAAACGAATCACAAGGAAGTTTTTAAAAGCGTTGCAGAGCAACGCTTTTAAAAATTCCCTTGGTTTGGGTTTGAGCGCAAAGCGCTGCAAGTAGCTGGGCATAATTAAAAAACAGACTCAAAAACTGTAGCGCACGCTGCGCGTGCGCTACAGTTTTTGTTTTTTTGTATTTAATTTAAACTGAAGTCACAGGCTCTTTTGCCAGAAACTTCTCAAGCTCGCTAATTGCCTCCGCATCAACCTTCTCTTGCATAGGACAGAACTTCGGTCCACACATCGAGCAGAATTCTGCGGTCTTATAAATATCCGCAGGTAAAGTCTCGTCGTGATATTCCTTAGCACGCTCAGGATCGAGGGACAATTCAAATTGCTTGTTCCAATCAAAGTTGTAACGAGCCGTTGAAAGTTCATCATCGCGATCGCGAGCGTTAGGACGATGGCGAGCAATATCCGCTGCATGAGCAGCAATCTTATAAGCAATCAGACCATTGCGAACATCTTCGGCATTTGGCAAGCCCAAATGCTCCTTCGGTGTGACATAGCAAAGCATGGCAGTACCATACCAACCAGCCATCGCTGCACCGATCGCCGAAGTAATGTGATCGTAGCCAGGGGCAATATCCGTAACCAGAGGACCAAGTACATAGAAAGGAGCTTCCGAGCATTCTTCCATTTGCTTGCGTACGTTGAATTCGATCTGATCCATTGGCACATGTCCAGGACCTTCAACCATGACTTGAATATCATGTTCCCAAGCGCGACGAGTTAGCTGTCCGAGGGTTTTCAACTCTGCAAGCTGGGCTGCATCAGATGCGTCATGCAAACATCCAGGACGGAGAGAATCACCTAAACTAAAGGAAACATCATGTTTCTTGAAGATTTCGATGATGTCATTAAAATGGGTATAGAGAGGATTTTGCTTGTGATGGTGCAACATCCAACGCGCCAAAATACCGCCACCACGAGACACAATACCCGTGAGACGATTCTTGACCAGAGGAAGATGCTCGATCAAAATTCCTGCATGGATAGTTTGATAGTCTACGCCTTGCTCAGCGTGCTTCTCAATGATATGGAGGAAGTCATCGGCTGTGAGGTTTTCCATTCTGCCATGCACGCTTTCGAGTGCTTGGTAAATGGGAACCGTACCAATGGGAACTGGCGAAGCATTAATAATCGCTGTCCGAATCACATCTAAATCGCCTCCACCTGTGGACAAGTCCATAACGGTATCTGCACCATACTTGACCGATAGATGGAGCTTGGCGACTTCTTCATCAATATTAGAGGAATTAGGCGATGCACCAATATTGGCATTCACTTTGCATCGAAAGGCAATGCCAATTCCCATGGGTTCGAGATTGGTGTGATTCTTGTTAGCGGGAATAATAGCCCGACCTCTAGCAACCTCAGCACGTACTAATTCGACGGGCAGATTTTCACGCCATGCCACATACTGCATCTCTTCAGTGATGATGCCTTGACGAGCGCAGTGCATTTGCGTACCGCGATATTCTCCGCGCCTTGTGGGTGCAGAGTTAAGCTTTAGTCCAACAGTCATGTAAATTTCCTCAAATAATGTGCTTTCCTACGCCGATGTCAATCGGTTCAGGTTCTAAGGATTTGCTCTCAGTCTGGTTTTCACAGACACTCCTAGCATCTTGAGATCATAGCACTGTAAAGCTAGTGCTTATAGGTAGAGATAGGCTGGACTATAAAAATTAATTATTGCCAGCGCATTGCGCTGACTTAACAACTAGATAAATTTTTGAAAGCAATGCTAAGCAGCCCTTTCAAAAATTTATCTAAGTGCTTATGCAAAATAAATTACCAAAACCCGTAAAGTTGCGCCCTGTAGGGGCGCAACTTTACGGGTTTTGGTTTGTAATTAATTATGCCTAGCTACTTATGTTAGGTTGAAGACACAAAGTGTCTCCAACCTATATGGTTAAGTGAAATCAATATTGTCGTAAAGATCAGCTATTTGGATTTGCACATCTGCAAACCTTAGAGAAATCGTCACGGTCGGCTCATCATATTCCGAGAATAGCCATTGATTGACCGCAGTTTTAACGTGATGCTCCACATGAACACGATATTGATCGACTAATAAATATTCCTGAAAAGTATTAATAGTGCGGTAAGAGGCAAATTTTTCACTGCGATCGTAGTTTTGGGTGGATTTAGATAACACTTCCGCAATGAAGCAAGGATTGGTAATTGTATCCTTACGACCATCCTGCATTTCCAAAGGTTTAGGCGCAACCATCACATCAGGATAGGTATGCATCTTAAGGTCAGGAATCCAAAGTCGCTGATCCACATGAAATATCCTAAACCCTTTTACTTTTAGTAGGGGTTTCAGCAATAGGTATAAATTGCCCGAAATGTCGTTGTGGTTGGGTGTTCCACCAGTCATTGGAATAATTTCTCCATTACGGTACTCGTTGCGGATGTCTGACGCTATTTCTAGCTCTAGGTATTCGTCAACGGTGTAAGTTTTCTGGGCGAGTTGAGTAACCATTATGTTTTACCTGCGATCGCGTCCTGATAAGATTTTTTTAGAGTAAGGCTGAGTCGAGTTGAGACATTCTTGCAACTCAGGCGATCGCTCTGTGTCCACATCCCGTTCACGTTTATACACCAATCCGCGCACAAAGCCTCCCACTAAATCTCCAAAGATAATCTGATCAGGTTGGAAAGCATATTGCTGAATAGATAAATCATCGGCTTCATGCAATTTATAAACTTCATAATCAATCCCTGTTAGATAACGAGGAATCTTGAGATGGAGAGAAGTAATCATTGTGCCATTAGATGAGGAGCCACTATAACAATAGCGATCGCCCGTGGGATTCATCTGTTTGAAAATACTGATATAGCGCGAACCACCACCCCAATAGCTACCTGCTTCGAGGGCTTGGGCAGATTTGACGGCAACAAAGTTAGAACTAAAGCTAAGAGCGATCGCCGCTATACCATAAAAAATTTTTTTCATATTTTTATCTTTTTTACATAAATATCTATGGGCAGTATCTATGGACAGTGGGAATTGCTGCTTATATTATTCAAAAATCTGGGATATTAGACAGGAAAACTCTGGTAAAAGTGGCGATGTTAGGGTGTCAGTTGCAAATAAAGTCATCGCTAATTTGAGAACACCATTTTCACGTCGATAAACTTGAATTTGCTTGGCTCGCCAATCTGCAATCCAATATTCCAATACACCATGCGATGAATAAAGCTTAAGTTTTATTTCGCGATCGCGCTTTTCATTGTCAGTACCCGTCGATAGCACCTCGATCGCCAGATCGGGCGCACCACGAAAATGTCCCGCATCATCAATTAAAGCTGCATATTTCTCTTTATTCATCCAGATCACATCAGGGATGACATCATCATTGTCGCCAAATATTAATCCTGCCCCAATTACTGCGTATCCTAACCCCGATATTTTTGACCAAGTTTTAAGCTCATAATAAAAATTGCCACAGGTATCTTGATGCTTATTGTGAGGCGCTCTAGTCACGTAAAGTTCTCCATTAATAATTTCATAACGGTTGCCGTTATCGGGCATCAGTTCTAAGTCAGCACTAGTCCAAAGAAGTTGCTCTTCTGGATTAGAGATTGCTCCTTCTGTGACTATGGAATTATTCGTGGTTTCAGGCGTAGCAATGATCGCTTGAGTCATGATGGATCCCTACGATGAGCGATATCGTAATAGTATAAACAGTATAACAAGGGGCAATTGATGGTAACAAGGATAAATTCTGATGATTACTCTAGTGACGGGCGCAACTCGTTCAGGCAAAAGTGAATGGGCTGAGCATTTAGCCATGCGATCGCAAAAAAATGTAATTTATATCGCCACCGCCACTCGTTATCCCGATGATGCGGAATGGGAATTGAGATTGCAAAAACATAGCGATCGCCGTCCTGAGCATTGGCAAACCTTGGAAGTTCCAATTAATTTGTCTAAAGCGATTTTAGGAATTCAAAGCGATTCCCATTATATTCTGGTAGATTCTCTTGGCACTTGGTTAGCAAATCTTTTGGAAGAGGATGAAACAGCTTGGAGCAAAATAGAAATAGAACTCTTGGCAGCAATCCAAGACTGTAAGGTCGATATCACCTTTGTCGCGGAAGAAGTGGGATGGGGAATCGTACCAGAATACAAATTAGGGAGAATATTTCGCGATCGCCTCGGCGGTTTGAGTCGTAAAATTGGGGTGATCGCCGATCAGGTTTATCTGGTTACAGGAGGACATGCGATCGACCTCACCCAATTAGGTGAAAAAATCCCTTCGGCATTGGATCAAAATGCTAAAAGCTATGAATAACAAGCTTTAGATTAATTTGTCCTCCTTTTTTAGTAACTTGACAAGCACTTAGCCTTAGCCCTATTATTAAAAAGTAAGTACTTACTTATTTATGGCTCGTCCTCCTAAAATCACCAATGAAGAAATTCTGACTGCGGCGCGAGAAATCTTTTTAAAAGAGGGTTTTGGCGCATCAACATTGGCGATCGCCGAAAAGGCGGGCATATCCGAAGCTTCTATCTTTAAGCGCTTTGCAACTAAGCAAGCATTGTTTCTGGCTGCTATCGGCATTACAGAAAATCCAAAGTGGGTTAAGACCTTATCCAGTCAAACACCTACTGCGGCAATTAAGGAAGAGTTGATCGTGATATGTGAGCAAATGTTGGCATTCTATCTGGAGGTGATGCCCAGAGTATTTATGCTCATGAATCAAGGTGATGTACCTCATCCACCGCCAATGCCACCTCCGCACCTAAGAGATACCTATTTACTAGCTAGCTTTTTGGATAAAGCGATCGCTTTAAAGCATCTGCGATCGTGCGACACCTTGACCGTAGCTCACATGATTGTCGGTCCAATTATCAATTATATCGTGTTGAGTAATATGGATCAGAAAATGCCCATTGCACTTCCATCGATGAAGCATACCTTCGTCGAGCCATCCATTTTTATTCACACCTTAATTGAGACCCTATGGGATGGACTAGCAGCAGAACCGACTCAAAATAAGTCTTCAAAATAAGTCTTCAAAATAAGTCTTCAAAATAAGTCTTAAGTATTGCTTCTTAAGTATTGCTATGGATGAAACAACAACTATTGATGGTAGCTGGACACTTTTTTTAGGCGAACTATCGGCAACATTGCTAATAGTTCAAGATGGTGACAGGATCGGTGGAATCTTCGCTAATTCTAGCGAGCATTTATCCCTTAAAGGGAATATTTCTCGCAACCGCCAAGTGAATTTTACGATTGAGTCTACCAAGAGGCAGGGTTGGGTTGGCAAGTTTGAAGGTGTCATTAATGGCAATGTCATGAATGGAACTACTAATTTACCGAAATTGGGAAATAGTCTCTGGTCGGCATCTCGACAAAGATGATGTGCTTATTAGTAAGTTAATTACTTACACTGCAATCCATTGAAGAAACTCTGCGTATTCCTTTTGTTTTTTGGAGGAAAATCATGTTATCCGAACCAGTTCCTACAAATGCTTCCAGCCAGAAGCCAGATAAGAAATCTTTACCGCGAGGGAAATGGCTGAAATTTGGATTACCCACACTTTTACTGTTGTTAGGAATTGGCGGAGTAGGTTGGCAATTTTTAAATTCGGCATCGGTAAATAATTCTCCAAGCGATCTTATCACTCAGTCTGTAGAGCGCAAAACTCTGCCGATTACCATTACCGCCAATGGTACGATCAAGGTTGAGCGTTCGATCAATCTCAGCCCCAAATCAACGGGGACAATTAAAACTTTGCTGGTAAAAGAAGGCGATCGCGTACGTCAAGGACAATTAATAGCTGAAATGGACGATTCGGGACTACGCGGTCAAATCATCCAAATGGAAGCACAAGTTTCACAACAGGAAGCAAATTTGCAGCGGTTGATCGCGGGTAACCGTCCTGAAGAAATTGCTAAGACTAAGGCTCAGCTAAACAGCGCTCAAGTTGAACTGCGTCAAGCAGAAGAAGATCTCCTTAGCAATCAATCTCTTTATCAATCAGGAGCAGTTTCTCGACAAACCTACCAAAAAGCAGTTACATCCCGCGATACCGCTAGAGCCTCCGTGTCACAAGCACAACAATCGTTAGTATTATCTCAAGCAGGATCGCGGAGTGAAGATATTGACGAAGCCCGCGCGAAGTTAGAATCTGCATTAGGAAGCTTACAAACTACTCGAACTTCCCTTGACGACACCAAAATAGTCGCGCCCTTTGATGGCATCGTCATCAAAAAATATGCCGATATCGGAGCATTTGTTAGTCCTTCCATGTCTGGAAGTAGCGACTCGGCATCGTCATCATCAATTTTGACCCTTGCCAACGATCGCCTTCAAGTGGTCGTCAATATATCGGAAGCTCAAATTGCCAAAGTCAAATTAGGACAATCAGTGAAGGTGAAAGTTGATGCCTTCCCTAACGAAGTATTTACAGGCAAAGTCGAACAAATCGCCCCACAGGCAACGGTTTCTCAAAATGTGACCAGTTTTGAGGTGCGTGTGGGGATTACTTCTACGGAAGTTGCCAAGTTGAAAGCTGGCATGAATGTTGAGGCTCAGTTTGAGGTTGGCAGTTTAAATAATGCGATATTGGTTCCCAATGCAGCCGTAGTTAAACAAGCTGATGGAACGGGAGTTTATATTTTGGGCAACAATCGTCAACCAATATTCCAAGCGATCCAAACGGGAAATACCGCAGGCAGCTTTACGGAAGTTAAATCTGGACTCCAAGGTAATGAACAAGTCCTCGTCAGTCCTCCTGCTAAGAAAGAATCTAGTTCCTCAGGGGGGATTCTGCCGCCTGCCCCACGATAAAAAGCAATTTAAATTACCGATCAACTCATTTAAAATTAGCGAGGTATGAATCCTATGACTTTACGCCCTCACAATATTTCCTATTGGGAAATTGCGGAAATGGCGATCGCCTCTCTCTGGGGCAATAAGCTCCGTAGTGGATTAACGATGTTGGGCGTGATTATCGGCATTTCCTCTGTGATTGGCATCTCTTCCATCGGGCAAGGCGTGCAAAAATCTACGGAAGAAAATATTCGGGGTTTAGGCACTGATGTTTTACAGGTCATGTCTGGAGCCGCTCAAAGTGGTGGAGTCAAAAAGGCGATGGGTTCGGTCTCAACACTTACTTGGCAGGATGCAAAAGCGATCACAACTCAAGCACCTTCCGCAACCGTAGTTTCCGCCTATCTCCAAGGTAGTACGCAGGTTGTCTATAATGCGGAGAATACTTTAACCAATATCTATGGAACCGATTTAAGCTATCCCACGGCAAGAAATACCTTTCCGAAGGAGGGGCGATTTTTTAATGCCGAAGAATTAGATACGGCTGCTTCAGTAGCAGTAATCGCACCGACGGTCAGGAAAAACCTATTTCCTAATAACGTCAATCCCATCGGTCAAAAAATCAGAATCCAAGGTGAGATTTATGATGTGATTGGGATAATGGAAGCCAAAGGTTCTCAAGGCCCGCAAGATCGCGATGATGCGGTTTATATTCCCTTAACCTCAATGTCTGCGCGGATCATTGGCAATAATTCGCTAACGGGAGTTTCGGTGAATGGCATCTATATCAAGGGTCAGGATGAAACTAAATTAGACATCGTAAAGTTTCAAGTTACCAATATTTTGCGGTTGCGCCATAACATTAATGTTCCTGACAATGATGATTTTCGGATTACCAATCAAGCGGATATTCTCAAAACCTTCAATACGATTTTGAGTCTGTTTACGCTGATGATGGTGGCGATCGCAGGGATATCGCTGATCGTCGGCGGCATCGGCATTGCTAATATCATGCTAGTTTCCGTAGTCGAGCGTACTCGCGAAATCGGTGTTCGCAAAGCTTTAGGCGCAACGGACAATGCTATCTTGAGTCAATTTCTGACTGAGTCGGTGGTTATTTCCGTAGTTGGAGGCTCGGTTGGCATTGCGATCGGGGTTGGAATTACCTTTGCGGCGGCAACTGCGTTTAAGTTCCCATTTATTATTTCTACCAGTTCGATCTTATTGGGGTTCGGTTTGTCAACTTCCGTCGGGTTAATTGCTGGAGTAATTCCCGCTAGAAATGCCGCCAGACTCGATCCAATTACCGCTTTGCGAAGTGAATAGGGAGAGTTTACGATGATTACAATGGAAAATATCACTAAAAGTTATCGACTGGCTGAAGTCGATGTACCAATTCTTAAAGGAATTAATCTACATATAAATTCGGGCGAATATGTCTCGATTATGGGCGCATCGGGATCGGGTAAATCCACATTAATGAATATCATTGGCTGCCTTGATCGCCCTACGGGGGGCGAATATTATCTCGAAGAACAAAATCTCACGACTTTAGCCAAAGACGATCTCGCCTATATTCGCAATCAACGCATTGGCTTTGTATTTCAACAGTTCAATCTCCTATCGCGAGCTACGGCTCTAGAAAATGTAATGTTGCCAATGGTCTATGCAGGAGTTCCCAAAGAAGAACGCCGATCGCGTGCTGAAGAAGCCTTAGTCAAAGTGGGTTTAGGCGATCGCATCTCCAATCGTCCCAATCAACTCTCTGGCGGACAACAACAACGAGTGGCGATCGCCCGTGCGTTGGTCAATCAACCCGCTCTTCTTCTAGCCGATGAGCCAACGGGTGCGCTAGATTCCCAAACTTCACAGGAGGTGATGAATTTGTTTAGCGATCTCAATACTCAAGACATCACAATTGTCATCGTCACCCATGAGCCAGATATCGCCGCCCAAACCAAACGTAAAATTTTTGTGCAAGATGGACTAATCGTTGGCTAATGATTTTGCTAATGAGCGCATAATTTGACATCAGTTCAAGGAAGCTTTTCTAATTTAGCAGATTGCACTTGAGCAGATTGCACTTGGCTGCCGTAGTTCTTCCATTGTTATGTTAAGAACACAAGAATTTTATAAACTTCAAGCCGTTACGAGCCTTCAATAATGAATTGTTAGATTACGCTATTTGACTTAACAGACACTCCCGCAATTTGGACATTCGCCACTTCCTTCAGGATAGAGGCTAGCGCCACATTCTCTCGGACATTCTTGAGGCTCACCTACAGGGACGTACGGTTTCCAACCCATTTTAATATAGTGCGCGGATATAGCCTCTTCCCAAGTATCCGCTTCGATTCGATGCAGCAACTTTGCATTCTCTGAGAGAAGACCTTTAGCACGCTGTACACTTATACTCTCAACATTGGAAAAAGCAATACTGCAATCTGTTTCATTTTCCCAAGCCTCATATATCTTTTTCATCGCAATCTAACGGTTTAATAGATCGGCAAAAAACTTTTGCTTCAACTAAAATATCATGCTTTTATCTGCTCCAATGATGTGTTATACCCCATCACCTATCAATTTCTGAACTTTGCGATCGCTAGTAGTGAGTTCCATACAATCACTTTTAACAATCATTTTTATTTTGTCGATTTTGTTTGACTTTTAAGTAAAGAAACTTTAAGTGAAGCGAAGATCCATGAAAATCAATCTAACGATGTTGAAATGTTGAACCGAGCCGTCATTTCCAGAACTGCCACCATTTCTTTGTTAGCTTTGGATCGCATTGTTTGCAGATAATGATCGGCATTCCGTTGAGAGATACAACAGTTCCATTATTGAACTCTTGACCACACACAGAACAACGTGAAAGATCTGAAACGGTTGATGGAACTGTCTCTGCGAAGGTAGTTGAGCCACCTTGACGCAAGTGTTTGATATACTGTAGTTCATTCAATGCTACATCATTGTTCGGTTCGATCTGAAGCGAAGATTTGAAGGCAACTTCAGCGTTGTCAAGCTCACCCATTTCGATAAGCACGAATCCCCGACCACGACAAGCTGCTGCAAGATCGTTCAGGCTAACATATGGGGTAATCTCAGTTATTTGATCGTACAGGACGAGGGATTCTTTCCTCCGTCCTGACTGCACTAATGCCAGCGCCATCTCGAATACAAACTTAGGATTGGTTGGTTCAAGACTTTGCCCTTTGCTGAGAAATTCAATCGCACGATCAAATTGCTTCCGTTTTACGCAGAGGAAGCCCATGTAATAATGGGCACGAGGGTATGCGTTGCCAATCCAACAGATATTTTTGTTTAGAAGACCTTGTTTTTTCTGCCAAGTGACGTAATGGATGAAATCAGTCTGATCCCAGAACTTGATTGAGATTCCTTCGTCATCTTCTTCTGAATTCGAGTATTCTAATGGTGTATTCGCGATGACTTCCAATAAAAGGGACTCTGCATTGCCGATGTTGCCACTTGCCAATGCTTCAATTGCCGCATTGACTTTATTAGCATCAATAGATTCTCGGTGAGTATTTGGCTCTGATGACATTAGCTTAGTAGAGATGGTAGTTTTAAAGCAATTGCACTTTATGTACCGCAGAGTCATACTTTAAGTCAAGTGCGATCGCCTCATTTATCCATCTGCTAAAAGGGTTTCTGAAGGCGATCGCTATTACGATAAGTCGAGATCTCTCGGCGATCGCCCAGAACTTCTCGGAACTCGTCAAAGAACCCAATTAGTGTATAAAACCCAAGAAGAGAATGGCATCGCAAAGCGATGCCATTCTCTTCTTGGATTAATTATTTTGCAGCAACCAAACATTCTCTCTTGCCGCACATTTTCCCTTCAAACCACCATCAACAGTTGTGCTGCTGAGAAGAGTTAAATTATAACTGTCCAAATAGTGTTGGCTTACTTCGTCGTCACTAATTGAAAAAGGAGGTCCAGCCATTGAAATTTGGTCGTATTCATAGCAAATTAGCAACTGCGATGCTTTATGAGTGATTTTCATTAAGTGTGTTGTGTATTGATTTCGGATTGTCTCAGGCAGAGCCACTAAAGCCGCCCTGTCATAAATTGCATCGACTACGCCAAGCATTTCGCTAGACAAAAGAAATATATCACCCACAAATATGTCAATATCTATCGCGCTGTAGCGCTCTAATTCACCAACTCTCGATATTTGGGGTTCCACCCCAAGTTCCACAAACAATTGCTCGATCGCGATTTTGCTCAATTCAGCTCCAGCAACTCGGTAGCCATTAGAAAGCAACCAAGAAATATCAAGAGTTTTGCCGCACAGTGGGACAAATACAAGGCTACCCTCTACTAAAGATAGCTCTTTAAAATATTTGACCAGTAGTGAATTAGCCTCTCGGTTGTGGAAAGCAATATCATTCTTTTCCCACTTTTGATGCCAAAAGCTTGCATCCATAACTACTCCTTGTGAAATTTACTTACCACTAAATTTTAGCTGTAATACCAATTCCCAAAATGGCGCTGCCATTTTGGGAATCTCAAAACCTTACTGGGTTTGGTGTTTAATTCACAAAAGTATTGTCACACTTTTGTGAATTGGTATAACTTATCAGCCCCTATCCCTTTATAGCTTTAGTCAGTAATGTTAGGACAAAAATCAAACCCAATAGAGAGTTGCGGCGCGAAGCACCGCAACTCTCTATTGGGTTTGATTTCCTGAATTAAGTGAATATAGCTATATCTACCGAACATTTGGTATAACATTTAATAATGTGTTAAGTAGCTAGGCATAAGTAAACTTAAAAACCAGAAGGACATATCGCCCGCTGCGCGGGCGGTATGCTCTCTAGTTTTGGTTTTTAATTATGCCTAGCTACTTACTAAGTTTATCGCTAAAATTGGGTGAAAAGCTAACCTGCGAATATGCTTCCTAATACAGCACTTTGCGCTCAAACCCAAACCAAGGAAATTCTTGAAAGCATTGCAAAGCAATGCTTTCAAGAATTTCCTTGTGGTTCGTTTGCTCTGTAATTGCTGTCATGCCGAAACTAAAAACGGTGTAGCTATTTTTAGTTTTTCAAACCCTGACTAGGTTTGGTTTTTAATTCACGAAAATGCGACAACACTTTTGTGAATTGGGATAACACTTGATGAGAGAGAATTAAATGTCTAAAGATGCTGTGGTTGCTAAATTAAGTGATGTGTTTCGCCATCATGGATATGAAGGCGCATCACTTTCTAAGATTTCCGAAGCAACTGGGTTGGGTCGAGCCAGTTTGTACCATTACTTCCCTAAAGGAAAAGAGGAAATGGCAGCAACCGTCCTCGATCGCCTCTATGCAAATTTAGAAACAAATTTATTAAAACCCCTGCAAGGAAAGGGAAAACCCTTAGATCGGATTCGTGCCATGGGCAAAACCCTCGATCTATTTTATAACAATGGTCGTTCGTCTTGCTTCCTAGAGCTTCTATCATTTGGGGAAGCCCAACCTCTATTTCAACCTGCACTTCAGCAAACTCTGTCTACATGGATCGATGCATTGGCAGAGGTGCTAGTTGAGGCAGGACAGGATGCAAAAGTCGCTCGATGTAATGCGGAAGATGCGATCGCCCAGATTGAAGGAGCGTTGATTGTATCTAGATGTTTGGGTAATAACGAAGCATTCAAACGAGCGATCGCCAATTTACCAAAGATCTTGGGACTCTAGTTCACCAATAGATTCATTCATACTTGAAGTCAAGGGCGATCGCCTGAATTATCAATCCACTAAAGGGTTTGCGGTATTGCGATCGCACTAATAACTCACAAAAGATGATCGCTAATTAATTCTAAGTCCACTTCTTTATTTTTTCGATACCAAATGACTCTGCAATAAACTTTTGCCCCAACTTTTGGCCACAGGGAGTGATCTATTGGCAGACTTTTAGAAACAACATCTATAATTCCACTTAACTTATAGCCTTCTATGACCTGATAATCGGGAAGTTCAACAAAAATACCAAACTGTCTAACTTTTATGACCTTGCCAAAGAATGTATGTCCGATGGGATAACTATTTTTTAGCTCATTCCACAGTACATCAATATCATCATTCATCTCATAGCTGCTGTCATCTATCATAAAATTGCTACCTGTTGAATTTTTATGAAAATTAGGATCGCGTACAGTTTTAATAATTTCCTTGGGGGAGATCACTTATCAATTTCTTGACCTTGCGATCGCTGTTCAGTATTTAGATATACACTTAGATGTACAGATAGGTTCAAAAACAATGTTGTCCAATATTCCTATTACTGAAGCAAGACATGAGCTAACCTCGTTACCTGAAAAGCTGACCCAGCATGGCGGTACACTTGCAATTACTCGCAGAGGCAAGCCTGTCCTTGCTGTGATGACATGGCAACATTACGAAGCAATACTCGAAACCTTGGAAATACTTGGTGATGTGAACCTCATGACTAACTTGCGTCAAGGGATTACCGAGGCAAAATCAGCACAGGGAATAGATTGGGAATCAGCTAAGCGAGAATTGGATTTGTAATGTATCGCATCGTCATTCAGCCTACAGCTTTGAGGTTATTGAAAGAAATCAGCGATCGCCGCATCCGTCAAAAAATCAGCGATCGCATCGACAATCTCCAAGAATCTCCTGAAATACAAGGGAAACCATTAATTGGAGAACTAGATGGTTATTACAGTGTGCGTGCTGTTGGACAAAGATATCGCATCATTTATGCGATCGAGCAATCTCAAGTTACTGTAATGGTTGTATCTTTAGGGATTCGGAAAGATGGCAGTAAGCAGGACGTATACGCTCTTGCTAAAAAATTACTGAGATTAGGACTTCTAGACGAGCCAGATAATGATCAAGAAGATGGTTAAAATCCAGAATTGGAAAATAGAACTTTGATTATTTGGAAGTGCTAGAAAAGGCGATCGCTAATACTGTAAGGCGTGAGTTCTAGGCGATCATCTCACAATTACCTATCCTTGGCAAATCATCGATAACTTCTCAGTACTCATCAACGAAGCAAATCATTTTTGACGGGCTTATCAATTTGGCATAATGCCTAGTTTGACACGCCGCTAGCAATCTTTCATATTCAATGCGGTCGGTGTACAAGCGGATTGTTAGCTACCCATTCTCTATCGCAATAGTCTCCCATAAATCCTGCTTCCGCTTAAGGGGTAAAACATTTTCTTGAACAACCATATGTTACCGCCTGTCCCAATCCTCTGAGAGAATACCAAGGGAAGAAGCAACTTGGAGTTCCATTCGCAACAGTACACCAAGCGCTACGAGACAGCTTCCAATCTCCCTGTGAATTCTTCTGAAACTCAACCAACATGTCTTGTCCACCTGTTTCAATCATAAATGCAACAATTCGTTGGTCATTATACTCAATCACTTTGGAGAACTGTGGGGGCAGCATCCATTCGTTTGAGTTTGCGCGGAGAAGGGAGTCAACTTGCTTACCTTGTAGCAAAGTTAGCAATTCCCATTTACCATACGTACTTCCCAGAAAGAGAAATACTGCACATCCAGCAATACCACAAAATATCTGTTTCTTTGAGATACGCAACATTACTTTGAGAATCAATAGCTTTTAGAACTGCTTCCGAGTGTAGATTGATGAAGTACTCTACTCCCCTAGAACGGCAATCCTACTAATTATATATTATCTACGCGATGTGCAACTAAAAGTCTGAAAGCCTTGATTTCTCGTGCTTTATGGGGCGATCGCCTCAATTATCTATTTGCTAAAGGCGATCGCTATTCAATTTCTTGACCTTGCGATCGCTAATGTGGAGTTAAGCTGGAAGCAACTTTTGCAAGAGATGAATCACATTTAAGCTCATAATCTTTGCAATCTCTTTTTCGGAAAAGCCTTCCTTCTGTAAGGCTTGGGTTAACTGTCCAAGGTTAGCTACATCAAACGGAACCCGAACTGCACCGTCAAAATCTGAGCCGATCGCAACATAGTCTATACCAACCTTATCAGCAACATATCGAATCGCCCTAGCAATAGCGCTGGCATCTTCTCCACACACGGCTGTTTCCCAGAAACCAATTCCGATCACCCCACCAGATTGGGCAATCTGCTGAAGTTGGCGATCGCTGAGATTTCTGGCATTGTTACAAGTCCCTTGTACACCAGTATGGGAAACTAGGACAGGACGGCTAGTTATCTGCAACACCTCATTCATGGTTTGAGCCGATGCATGGGCTAAATCAATAATTAAGCCCAAAGCCTCCATTCGCTTAAGAACTTCTCGCCCAAAGGGAGACAGCCCTCCTTTATCAACCCCATGAGCAGAACCACTTACCTCAGTATCAAAAAAGTGGGATAATCCAATCAACCGAAATCCCTCTTCATAAAGCTGGTTCACATTCTCAATCTGACCTTCCAGCGCATGTGCACCCTCTAAACCCAACAGCCCTGCGGTAATTGCTCGATTCTGTTGTCTTTGAGCAAGATAGTTGTTCAAGTCTTGCTTGGTCTTGATAATCCTAAACTTACCTGAAGCCTCTCGCTCAAGGGATTGAAGTCGTCTGGCTTGATAGAGGGCTCGCTCCTTGAGACTAAACCACGATGGGATCGGCCATCGTTGAAGGATTGCTAGCTTTGTGATGTTGTCACTACGATCATTGTTCCCTTCCAAGAGCAAAGGCGTAGGAACTTTGGTCACAACTGTAAAGATTTGCAGAGCAACATTGCCTTGAATCAGACGAGGCACATCAACATGTCCATAGCTTTCTAGTTTAGAGAGATCCCTTCCCCAAAGCAGAGAGTCAGCATGTAAGTCAACAATAGTTAAAGACTCGTGCAGGGCTTGAGAAGACGAACTCAGGGGTTGGAGAACTAAGGGGCTAATCGGATTAAATCGCTTTGCAACGAAGGATGGAGCAAATGAGAAAACTAGGATTGCTATCAAGATCGCCAGACTGATAACTAGGAGCAGTCCCAAACGAAATACTTTACCGATTTGTCTTCGCTGTCTCACAGAGTAACCCACCGAAACTGTTTAATTATGCCCTTAGCGCTGAGCAGGCTAACCGCTTAATTGAGCGGCAGAAGAACTTTTGCTCTCAGCTAAAATATCACGATTTTGTCCGCTCCAATGATGTGTTACTTCGATCGCCTATCAATTCCTGAACTTTGCGATCGCTATTATTGTGAGTCTTAATTTTTGGCGTTGCACATATTCATAATGATAAATAAGAATAGTATGTTAGAAAATAAGAGTTGGAGTTGTTCAATGACAAAAAATGCAATGCCCAAATTGTAAAGGAGAAAAAGTAGTAAAAAATGGACATC